>NZ_JASATR010000015.1:0-123942 GCF_038440395.1 Aeromonas sp. OTU364 | reverse complement strand
GTGATTCTGAGAGCCTCAGACCCTCAGACCCTCAGACCCTCAGACCCTCAGTCGATATTCTGTGCGATGCGCCACAGCACGCCGGAGGGGTCGTACAGGCAGAACTCCTTCATGCGCCAGGGCTGGGTGACGATCTCGGTCACCTTGACGCCGTAGCGGCTGGCGACCTGGCTCGCCTCCACCTGGGCCCGCCAGGCGCTTACGTCCTCCACCAGGATGTGCATCATGAAGTGCTCGGCCAGCGCCTCGTGGTAATGATCCTGCAGCAGGAAGCTCGCCTCCCCAAAATGGAAGTAGGCCACCCCGTCGCCGTCGGAGGCCAGGGTGAACCCGAGATCCTGATAGAACTGCCTGGAGAGGCTGAAGTCGCGGGCAGGCACGAATGCCTTGATTTCGGTCACGGTGAGATTGGGCATGGGTTCCTCGTTCGGGTGACAGGGCAAACCTGGTTGCGCCAGTATGGCCCGAAAGATCGGGGGCAGGCCAGATCCGGCGCTGCATCCCCCCTCTGTGATCCCCTCCTTCCCCTCGGATGGGGGCTCTCCCCCCGCAGTCATCATTTGATTATTTAATGCAAACGCATCTTTCATTTGTTCAATAAATGACCTCGAGGGCAAAACGGGCCCCCGTTGCCCCGGGATCCTCCCCGTTTGGGCGCCCAGTTGCCATCTTGGTGCAGTTGCCCGGCGCTGCACAGCCGAAGTGCGCCTCCCTTACTGATAGTGGGCAGGATGCGCCAATATGGTGCATCAAATGGAGCAACCAAAGTCAACCAATTGAAAGTAAAGGATTATATTTTTTGGCCTGCTTTATGCTTTAGATAACCCAGGTCGCCATGAAGAGCCCGCCGCGTCATGCCCGAGGGGGTGGGCAAGCTGGATGTGACGATGCGTGCAAGTGGCCAAGTTTGACATTCATATCAGGAAATGGACCCGGCCGGGTGCCGGGACGACAAGGAGAGGGCTGTATGTTCAAGAGACTCGTAATGACTGGCCTGCTGGCGCTGAGCGCCACCATGGCCGCCCCAGGTTGGGCCGAAGAGGTGGCCGCGCAGGCCGAGGTGGTGCAGGCTGCCGCGACCGTGACCATCAACAAGGGGGACAACACCTGGCTGATGCTGGCGTCCGCCCTGGTGATCCTGATGTCCATCCCGGGGCTGGCCCTGTTCTACGGTGGCCTGGTGCGCGCCAAGAACATGCTGAGCGTGCTGATGCAGGTATTCACCCTGTTCTGCCTGATCACCGTGCTCTGGGTCATCTACGGCTATTCGCTGACCTTCACCGAGGGCGGGGCCTTCTACGGTTCCTTCGACAAGCTCTTGCTGGTCGGGGTGACGCCTGAGTCGATCGCCGCCACCTTCAGCAAGGGGGTGGGGATCAGCGAGTTCATCTATGTGGTGTTCCAGGGTGCCTTTGCCGCCATCACCTGCGGGCTCATCGTCGGTGCCTTCGCCGAGCGGATGAAGTTCTCTGCCGTGCTGCTGTTCGCCGTGATCTGGTTCACCTTCGCCTACATTCCGATGGCGCACATGGTGTGGTACTGGGCCGGTCCGGATGCCTACACGGATGCGGCCGCCGCCGAGGCTGCCGGTGCCACCGCAGGCTATCTGTTCCAGCACGGTGCCCTCGATTTCGCCGGCGGTACTGTGGTGCACATCAACGCGGCGGTCGCCGGTCTGGTCGGTGCCTTCATGGTCGGCAAGCGGGTTGGCTACGGTCGTGATCCCATGGCTCCCCACAGCCTGACCATGACCATGATAGGGGCTGCCCTGCTCTGGTTCGGCTGGTTCGGCTTCAACGCCGGCTCCGCGCTGGAAGCCAACGGCACGGCCGCCCTGGCCTTCGTCAACACCTGGCTGGCGCCGGCGGGTGCCGCGCTCTCCTGGACCTTGGCCGAATGGGTGATGAAGGGTCGTCCCTCCCTGCTGGGCGCCGTGTCCGGTGCGGTGGCGGGCCTGGTGGCCATCACTCCCGCCGCCGGTTTCGTCGGTGTCGGTGGTGCCCTCATCATAGGTCTGCTGAGCGGTGTGGCCGGTCTGTGGGGGGTGCATGGCCTCAAGCGCCTGCTGGGGGCCGATGACAGCCTGGACGTGTTCGGCCTGCACGGGGTGTGCGGTATCCTGGGGGCCGTGCTGACCGGGGTGTTCGCCAGCCCGGATCTGGGTGGCACCGGGGTGTGGGACTATGTGGCCAACCAGGTGGCCGAGGGCTACTCCATCCTGACCCAGGTGAAGATCCAGGTCATAGGTGTGCTGGTGACGGTGGCATGGACTGCCCTGGTCTCCGCCGTGGCCTACAAGCTGGTGGATCTGCTGATTGGCCTGCGGGTCAAGGAAGATGCCGAGCGCGAAGGGCTGGATGTCACCAGCCATGGGGAGAAAGCCTACAGCCTGTGATCCCCTCAGGCGCCCGTTTACCACCTGCCGCCGGCCTTGTCCGGCGGTTTTTTTATGGCGCCCCATGAGGCGCCCCCCATCCAGCGTGCCCTGATCCAGCCTGCCGTTATTTCCTTCCAGGGATGTTTTATGCCTGCAATTTGGCCGGATCTCCGCTAAACTCTGCCACCCTTTATTTGGGGTAGCCGGGTCAGCCCTGCTTCCACCCTTTCTTCTATGCCTTCGGAGCCGCTCATGCCGTTAGTGGGACACCAACATCAGATCGATATTCTGGAACTGACCGACAAGGGGGATGGCAAGGGTCGCCTGTTCGATCGCCCCCTGTTTGTCGAGGGTCTGCTGCCCGGTGAGCAGGCGCTGGTCGAGTTGACCGAGGTCAAGCCGAACTACCTGCACGGCAAGCTGGTCGAGCTGATCCAGCCGTCTGCCGACAGGGTTGCCGATTTCTGCCCCAACACCGAGTGCGGCGGCTGCCAGGTGCGCCCGCTGGCCTATCCGGCCCAGCTCAAGCTGAAACAATCCCTGGTGCAGAGCGCGCTGGATCAGGTCGGGCTGGGTGAGACCCAGGTCAACCCCATCCTCGGCATGGACAGCCCCTTCGCCTACCGCAACAAGGCGCAGTACGCCGTGCGTGGCAGCGAGGCGGGCGCCGAGATCGGCTTCTATCGCAAGCACTCCCACGATCTCATCACCGCCGACGACTGCGCGGTGCAGGACTCCCTGCACGTGGAGCTCAATGCCCGGGTGCGCGGCTGGATGCGCGCGCACGACATCGCCGCCTATGACGAGGTGGCTCACACCGGCTGCGTGCGCAACCTGATGACCCGCAAGGGTTTCAAGAGCGGCGAGCTGATGGTGGTGCTGGTGACCCTGGGTGAGGCGCTGCCCTTCGAGGCCGAACTGCTGGCGGCCCTGAGGGATCTGCCCATCACCACGCTAGTGCAGAACATCAATGACGAGCGCACCAACCGCATCCTGGGGACGAGCAACCGCGTGCTGCTGGGGGAAGGGGTGATCCGCGACAAGATCCACGAGCTCGCGTTCGAGATCTCGCCGCTCTCCTTCTTCCAGAACAACCCGAGCCAGACCGATGTGCTCTACTCCAAGGCGCTGGAATACAGCGAGCTGACCGGCAACGAGACGGTGTTCGACATCTATTGCGGCATCGGCACCATCTCCCTGTTCCTGGCTGGCAAGGCCGCCAAGGTGGTGGGCATAGAGTCGGTGGAGAGCGCCATCAGCGACGCCCGCCGCAACGCCGCACTGAACGGCATAGAGCACACCGAATTCCACGTGGGCAAGGCCGAGCAGCTGATGCCCGAGCTGCACGCCCAGGGCGTGACCGCCGATGTGGTGGTGATGGATCCGCCCCGCAAGGGCTGTGACAAGGCGGTGCTGCAGACCCTGGTCGCCATGGCGCCGCGCCGTCTGGTCTATGTCTCCTGCAACCCCCAGACCCTGGCCCGGGATCTCGCCTGGCTGGTCAAGCAGGGCTTCGTGCTGGACGAGGTGCAGCCGGTGGACATGTTCCCGCACTCCATGCACGTGGAAGCGGTCGCCCGCCTGAGCCTGCCGGCGCAAGCCTGATCGGGTTGCTACGCCACGGGGGCATGGCATTAGCCAGATGGCTCTGATAAAAACGACTCCAAATGGAGTCGTTTTTTTATGGCCGTGGACCGGCATGACAACCAGGCAGGGAGAGCGGGGTGATGATTCGTTTGGCGGACGTGGAGGATGCAGCGGCGCTGGATCACTTCTTTGGGCAGCTGGATCGGGAGACCCGCTTCATGCTTTATGAGGCGGGGGAGCGCCCCTCAAATATCGAGGGGCAGCGCCAGCGGCTCGAGGCCATGGCAGCGGCCCCCAATCAGGCCATGTGGCTGCTGGTGCTGGCCAAAGAGGTACAGGGGTTTGCCGTGCTCATCGGTGGCGGCCTGGCGCGCAACCGCCACTGCGCCCTGGTGGTGATGGGATTGCGGTCGAATGCGCGCGGCCAGGGCTGGGGCGAGCGGCTGCTGCGTACCCTGATCGCGAGCGCGCCGGAGTGCGGCATCAGCAGACTGGAGCTGGGGGTGATGGCCCATAACGAGGTGGCTCATTCACTTTATCGCAAGTGCGGTTTCCTGGATGAGGGGCTGCGGCGACAGGCGTATCGGCTGGACGAAGGCTATGTCGACGAGATCAGCATGGGGCTACTGTTGCCGTTCACGGCCCCATGACGCCGCTGGGCCCGTGAGGCTGGTTCGGCGCGCACGATTGGGGCAGGCTGTATCGGGAGAATAATAGAGACGAGGAGGGCCCATGAAGGGGATATTGCTGCGTTGGCTGGCTCGCTACGATGCCTGGTGCCAGGAGTGGGGACTCACCCCGGAGAACCGGCGCTGTTGCGCGCCGGTGCGTCATGATGAGGACGAGAAAGCCTCAGACAGGGACGAGGACGGCCTCACTGAACATTGCGCGTCACGGCGCCGTTGACGCTGTTGTAGTCGAAAGAGAGCCCCTCAGGGTAGGCCGGGAAGCGGCCAACGGAGTCGCGCAGGGTATAGCGGCAGTTGTCGTGGCGAAGCTTGCCATAAGCCTGCCCGTCTGCCGGGATGAGCCGGGAGATATAGTCGCTGTCCGAGTCGGTGTGGAGTTCATCGGCCGCCGTCAGATCGGTATCGAGCAGGGCGCCGAACAGGCTCTCGCAGTCATCCCGGCTGCTGACGGAGATCTGATCGCTGTCGCCACCTGGGAAGACGGCATCGGGTCCCTGACCTCCCTGATCCTCCTTGGTGCCCACAGGCCAGCCGTGGCTGTTGATGTCGAGATCCTGCTTGCCCATGCCGCTAAAGTTATAGAGTGCCAGCGGCTCCCCCTTCACCTTGACCGCCCAGCCCGCATGGGCGAGCTGCACGGCGCTGGCAAAACCGCCCGCGGTCGCCGAGACGCTGCTCTTGAGCGCATCGTCCTGGATGTTGATGAAGCGGGGCAGGGCGGTGACGGCGAGTATGGCCAGCACGACGATGACCAGCACCAGTTCTAGCAGGGTAAAGCCGTGGGAAAGGTGTTTTGGCATGGAATCAACCCATTGAGTACGACAAACAGGTAAGCGCGACATGGAACTGATAGACACCCACTGCCACCTGGATTTTCCGGTGTTCGATGACGATCGGGAGGCATTGCTGGCCCAGTGGCGCCAGCTGGGGGTGGGGGAGTATATCATCCCCGCCGTGGGAGAGGAAAACTGGGGGCGGGTGATGGCGCTGGCCGAGCGCCATCACGGTATTCGCTATGGTCTGGGGGTGCATCCCTGGTATGTGGGGGCCCAGACGGAGGGGGCGCTGGCAAGGCTGGAGGCCCTGCTGGCGGGCAAACCCAGGGGGCTGGTGGCCATCGGCGAATGCGGGCTGGACTTGCGCACCCAGGTGCCCCAGGAGGGGCAGCTTGAACTGTTCGAGGCGCAGGTGAGGCTGGCCATGGCCCATGATCTGCCTCTCATCGTCCACTCGGTGCGGGCCAACGACACTGTCGCCAAGATCCTGCGGCGCTTCAAACCGGCGAGGGGGGGAGTCATCCACGCCTTCAGCGGCTCCCTGCATCAGGCGGAGGCGTTCTGGCAACTGGGTTTCAGGCTGGGGATCGGGGGGGTCATCAGCTATGAGCGGGCCAACAAGACTCGGGAGGCGATCCGCGCCATGCCGCTGGAGGCCTTGTTGCTGGAAACCGACGCTCCCGACATGCCGCTTCAGGGCCAGCAGGGGGAGATCAACACCCCGGCCAGCCTGCCGACCATAGCCCGGTTGCTGGCGCAATTACGGCAGCAACCGCTGGCGGATGTTATTTCGGTGTTACATGAATCCACTCTGCGGCTTTTCCCGCGGGCGACCATGAATTTAACAGCTGATTAACGACCGATGCCGGTGTGATAAAAAACAGGACCCATAAAAATCGTTTGCGGTCTAATTAAACGACGTTCAGCCCATTTCAGGCTTATAAAATGTGACCAGTATTCTATTTTGTCGCACCGTAATTAGTATAATGCGCACCCTTGATTAGCGGCTTTCATACACAAAACGTTAACAAGCTGGCAGGTGCTACTAAAGAGGAAGTGTTAATAATGAATCTGATAATGGGTCTGGTGGGGATGGCGACGCTCATCCTTATCGCTGTGCTGTTCTCCAGCAATCGCAAGGCAATCAAAATTCGTACCGTGGGCGGTGCCTTTGCCATTCAGGCAGGCCTGGGTGCCTTCGTGCTGTATGTCCCGGTTGGTCGGGATATTCTGGTGAGCGTGTCCGACGCCGTCTCCAGCGTCATCGGTTATGGTCAGAACGGCATCGAATTCCTGTTCGGTGGTCTGGTCAGCAACAAGATGTTCGAAGTGTTCGGTGGCGGTGGTTTCATCTTCGCCTTCCGCGTCCTGCCCGTCATCATCTTCTTCTCTTCCCTGATCGCGGTTCTTTATTACCTCGGCATCATGCAGTGGGTGATCAAGCTGCTGGGTGGTGGTCTGCAGAAGGTGCTGGGTACCTCCCGTACCGAATCCCTGTCTGCCACTGCCAACATCTTCGTCGGCCAGACTGAAGCCCCGCTGGTGGTGCGTCCCTTCATCTCCAAGATGACCGACTCCGAGCTGTTCGCCGTCATGTGTGGTGGCCTGGCCTCCGTTGCCGGCTCCGTGCTGGCCGGTTACGCCTCCATGGGTGTCAAGATGGAATACCTGATCGCCGCCTCCTTCATGGCTGCCCCGGGTGGTCTGCTGTTCGCCAAGCTGCTGGTACCGGAAACCGAGACCCCGAGCTACGACGAGAACTCCGCCGATGGCGATCTGGACGACAAGCCTGCCAACGTGATCGACGCCGCCGCTGCCGGTGCCTCCGCCGGTCTGCAACTGGCCCTGAACGTGGGTGCCATGCTGCTGGCCTTCATCGGCCTCATCGCCATGATCAACGGCATCTTCTCCGGCGTGGGTGGCTGGTTCGGCATGCCTGAGCTCTCCCTGGAGCTGCTGCTGGGCTGGCTGTTCTCCCCGCTGGCCTTCCTGATCGGTGTGCCCTGGAGCGAAGCGGTCGTGGCCGGTTCCTTCATCGGTCAGAAGCTGGTGGTGAACGAGTTCGTGGCTTACCTGAACTTCGCCCCCTACCTGAAGGATGAAGTGCTGATCAACGGCGTGGCCATGTCCGACCACACCAAGGCCATCATCTCCTTCGCCCTGTGCGGCTTCGCCAACCTGTCCTCTGTAGCCATCCTGCTGGGTGGTCTGGGCTCCATGGCACCGAACCGTCGCGGCACCATCGCCAAGTTCGGCCTGAAGGCCGTGCTGGCCGGCTCTCTGTCCAACCTGATGTCTGCCACCATCGCAGGCTTCTTCCTGGCACTGACAGCCATGTAATGCTTGTCTGACAGACAAGTTGAAACGAGCGCCACAGCGAAAAGCTGTGGCGTTCTCGTTTGGGGCGGTGACAACCGTTTTCCTTTCTAGACTAATAATAAAATGAGTCAAATCGGAGGTTTTATGAATGAAGTGCTACTGGCGATTGCTGCCGGCTTTATCGTTGGCGTGTTGTTTTCTTTCCTCAAGTTGCCGATCCCGGCACCTCCCGTACTGTCCGGGGTAATGGGGATTGTGGGGGTCTATCTGGGGGGGATTGCCTACTCCTGGATCCTGACCCGCTTCTTCTCTTAAGCACCTTCCAGTGCTGGATTTGCCGGGTGTGAGGTACCTCTGAAATTGGCAAATCCGGCTTGCAAACACGGGGTATCTCGGCTGAAATAGGCGATGCCAGCAGGGTGCTGGCATTGACTAATGCCCACATGAGGTGGGTGTTGGCGGTCAAATGGAATTGATTGGGAAGTCGGGTCTGCGGTTGTCGGCCTTTCTCAAGTCTTCATGGAACCAAGTCCGCACTTTTGTAAGAAAGTGACAGGGCTCTTGCCTTATTTGCAGCCGTATTGCCTGTGCATCTGCGCTGTAATTCCATATCCCGTTCGTCCGGGATCTTCCCTTGCCGATCCTGTGTGTTCGGTGGAGGCGGGTCGCGGGTGATGGGACTAATCGAGACTTTGGAGACATAGCATGACTGATCTGAAACTGGCCGCCCAACGCGCCCTGAACCTGATGGACCTGACCACCCTGAACGATGACGACACCGATCAGAAGGTCATCGACCTGTGCCGCAAGGCCAAGTCCCCGGCCGGCCTCACCGCCGCCGTCTGCATCTATCCCCGTTTCATCCCCATCGCTCGCAAGACCCTGCGCGAGATCGGCGCCGCCGACGTGCGCATCGCCACCGTGACCAACTTCCCTCACGGCAACGACGACATCGAGATCGCCGTGGCCGAGACCCGCGCCGCGGTCGCCTACGGTGCCGATGAAGTGGACGTGGTGTTCCCGTACCGCGCCTTCATGGCCGGCAATGAACAGGTCGGCTTCGATCTGGTCAAAGCTTGTAAGGAAGCCTGTGGCGACAAGGCGCTGCTGAAAGTGATCATCGAGACCGGCGAGTTGAAGGAAGAGGCGCTGATCCGTCGCGCCTCCGAGATCTCCATCGACGCCGGTGCCGACTTCATCAAGACCTCCACCGGCAAGGTGCCGGTCAATGCGACCCCGGAAGCGGCCCGCATCATGATGGAAGTGATCAAGGCCAAGAACCCGAAAGTCGGCTTCAAGCCTGCTGGTGGCGTGAAAGACGCAGCCGTTGCCGGTCAGTACCTGGCAATGGCCGAAGAGATCCTGGGCAAGGAGTGGGTCTCCCCGCGCACCTTCCGCTTCGGCGCCTCCAGCCTGCTGGCCAGCCTGCTGGCGACCCTGGGCCACGGCGACAAGCCGGCCAATACCAGCGGTTACTAAGCGGTGACAGGGGGCGGTGCGCCGCCCCCTCTTCGGATCCTGTTCGGTCTGTGTTCGTGCAAGGCGCACGGAGGGAATGAAAGATGTTTTTGCCTCAAGAAATTATTCGCAAGAAGCGCAACGGTGAAGCGCTCAGTACCCAAGAGATTCAATTCTTCGTCCAGGGCATTACCAACAACACCATAGGCGAAGGGCAGATAGCGGCGCTGGCCATGGCGGTCTACTTCAAGGACATGACCATGGATGAGCGGGTCGCCCTGACCTGCGCCATGCGCGACTCCGGCATGGTGCTGACCTGGGACCACCTCAATCTGGGTGGCCCCATCGTCGACAAGCACTCCACCGGTGGCGTGGGTGACGTGGTCTCCCTGATGCTGGGCCCCATGGTCGCCGCCTGCGGCGGCTTCGTGCCCATGATCTCCGGCCGTGGCCTGGGCCACACCGGCGGTACCCTGGACAAGCTGGATGCCATCCCCGGCTACCAGACCTCGGTCGACAACGATCGCTTCCTGAAAGTGGTGAAAGAGGCGGGTGTCGCCATCATAGGTCAGACCGGCGATCTCGCTCCGGCCGACAAGCGTATCTATGCGGTACGTGACATCACCGCCACCGTCGAATCCATCGCCATGATCACCGGCTCCATCCTCTCCAAGAAGCTCGCCTCCGGGCTCGAAGCCCTGGTGATGGATGTGAAAGTGGGTTCCGGCGCCTTCATGCCGACGTTTGAAGCCTCCGAAGAGCTGGCCAGGAGCATAGTGGCCGTGGCCAACGGTGCCGGCTGCCGCACCTCGGCGCTCTTGACCGACATGAACCAGGTGCTGGCCTCCAGCGCCGGCAACGCCGTGGAAGTGCGCGAGGCGGTGCGCTACCTGACCGGCGAGTATCGCAACCCGCGCATCCACGAAGTGACCATGGCGCTTTGTGCCGAGATGCTGATCTCCGCAGGGCTTGCGAGCGACGAGCAGGACGCCCGTGCCAAGCTGCAGGCGGTGCTGGACAATGGCAAGGCCGCCGAGATCTTCGGTCGCATGGTGACCGGCCTCGGTGGTCCGAGCGACTTCATGGAGCGTTACGATGCTTACCTGCCCAAGGCCGCCATAGTGCGCCCCGTGTATGCGGCGCAGAGCGGTTTCGTGACCGCCATGGATACCCGCGAACTGGGCCTGGCCGTGGTCGCCATGGGCGGTGGTCGCCGCGCCGCCGGGGACAAACTCGATTATGCGGTCGGTCTGACCGACTTTATCCGCCTGGGGCAGAGCGTCGAGGCTGACAAGCCGCTCGCGCTGATCCACGCTCAGACAGAAGCTCAATTTGCCGAGGCCGCCCGCATGGTGCAGGCAGCCGTCAAGATCGGTGACACCCGACCAGAGGCACTGCCCGAGGTTTACCGTCGCATCGGTCTGGCCGATTTGTAACAAGGGGAAGACCCATGAAACGTACCTTTATTCTGATGATGGACTCCTTCGGTATTGGCGCTGCCGCCGATGCCGAGAAGTTCGGAGATGTGGGCGCCAACACCCTTGGCCATATCGCCAAGGCCTGCGCCGCCGGTGAGATTGAAGGCCGTGGCGCCCTCAACCTGCCCAACCTCAACAAGCTGGGCCTGGGCCACGCGGGGGAGCAGGCTTCCGGCTACTTCCCGGCTGGCTTGAAGAAAGATATCGAGGTAGTCGGTGCCTACGGCTTCGCCCAGGAGCTCTCCTCCGGCAAGGACACCCCGTCCGGCCACTGGGAGATCGCCGGTGTGCCCGTGCTGTTCGAGTGGGGTTACTTCCACGATCACCACAACAGCTTCCCGCAGGAGCTGCTGGACGCCATCGTCGAGAAGGCGGGTCTGCCGGGTTACCTCGGCAACTGCCACGCCTCCGGCACCCAGGTGCTGGATGACTTGGGCGAAGAGCACATGCGTACCGGCAAGCCCATTCTCTACACCTCTGCCGACTCCGTGTTCCAGATCGCCTGTCACGAAGAGACCTACGGCCTCGAGAAGCTCTATGAGCTGTGCCACATAGTGCGCGAGCTGCTGGAGCCCTACAACATAGGCCGCGTCATCGCGCGTCCGTTCGTGGGCAGCGGCAAGGGCAACTTCAAGCGCACCGGCAACCGTCACGACTACTCGGTGCTGCCGCCGGCGCCGACCGTGCTGGACTACATGAAGGATGCGGGGGGCCAGGTGGTCTCCATCGGCAAGATTGCCGACATCTATGCCCAGCAGGGCATCACCAAGCAGGTGAAGGGCACGGGCCTGACCGAGCTGTGGGACAGAACCCTGGAAGAGGTGAAAGCGGCCGGTGACAACACCATCGTCTTCACCAACTTCGTGGACTTCGACTCCTCCTACGGCCACCGCCGTGACGTCAAGGGCTACGCCGATGCGCTTGAGTATTTCGACTCCCGCCTGCCGGAGCTGTTCGAGATACTGCAAGATGGCGACGTGGTGGTGCTGACCGCCGACCACGGCTGCGATCCGACCTGGAGCGGCACCGACCACACCCGTGAATACATTCCGGTGCTGTTCTACGGCAAGCCGGTCAAGGCGGGCTCCGTCGGCCGTCGCGAGACCTTCGCCGACATCGGCCAGAGCATAGCGGCCTACCACGGTCTGCCCAAGCTGCAATACGGCACCAGCTTCCTCTGATGCCCTGGGCAGGGCGGCATCTCAGGTGCGCTCTGCCCGGTTGCAGCAGGGTCTCTGCTTTTTGTAACTGACCCGCCTGCCACTCAGGTGGCGGGCAATTTTAAAAACAATAAAACTCAACCTAGTGTGAAGGAATCAAGAGAATGGCAACTCCTCATATCAATGCAAAAGATGGCGCCTTTGCTGACACAGTGCTGATGCCGGGCGACCCCCTGCGTGCCAAGTACATCGCCGAGACCTTCCTGGAGAACGTCGAGCAGGTGTGCGACGTGCGCAGCATGCTCGGCTTCACCGGTACCTACAAGGGCCGTCGCATCTCCGTCATGGGCCACGGCATGGGCATCCCGTCCTGCTCCATCTATGCCAAGGAGCTGATCACCGACTACGGCGTGAAGACCCTGATCCGCGTGGGCTCCTGCGGTGCCGTGCGTGAAGACGTGAAACTGCGTGACGTGGTGATCGGCATGGGTGCCTGCACCGACTCCAAGGTCAACCGTCTGCGCTTCAAGGATCACGACTTCGCCGCCATCGCCGACTTCGACCTGGTTGCCAATGCCGTGCAGGCCGCCAAGAACAAGGGCACCCCGGTGCGCGTGGGCAACATCTTCTCCGCCGACCTGTTCTACACCCCGGACCCCTCCATGTTCGACGTCATGGAAAAATACGGCATCCTGGGTGTCGAGATGGAGGCCGCCGGCATCTACGGCGTGGCCGCAGAGTACGGTGCCCGTGCCCTGACCATCTGCACCGTTTCCGATCACATCCGTACCGGCGAGCAGACCACCTCCGAAGAGCGTCAGCTGACCTTCAACGACATGATCGAAATCGCACTGGACTCCGTGCTGCTGGGCGACTGATCCCGCGGCTTCGGCTCCATGCAAAACGGCGACCCTGGGTCGCCGTTTTTTTATGCCTTATTTGGGGAGTCAGCCCGGAAGGCCCGCTGTGCCGCCTATCCTTTCTGGCTGCCAACCACGAGTTCAACACCATGAAACGAAAGTATATTCTGACTCAGCGGCGCTTCATTCTGATGCCGAACATCGCGTGGGCTGGCGAGGGCAACGGTTGGCAGATCCGCTGAGCGACAACGATGTCCTTTCAGTTGGTCGATGGCGGGACCGACTGGCCCGCATCACCTCCTGCGATCTCAATCACGCTGCTCTCGGCCCATGCTATTTGCCAGGATCCTGTGGTGGATAAAGAGCCCTAATCACCCTCTTCGCTCACCACCAGCGACCAGCTCTCATCGGGATCGAACAGCTGGATCGCCTCGACGGCCGTTGCGGTTTCGGCCCCTAGATCCTTTTGATAAACCCGCCCCTCGTGATTCACCATGAAGGTCATCACCCCGCTGTTGGCATAATCGGCTGGCCAGGCGATCAGGGCGACACCGTCTCTTAATTGTCCTTCGACGAAGTACTCTTTACTCCCTCCATTGGCCGCAGCCCCCTGGGCATACAGGATACGGTAGTAGTAGCCATGATAGGGGGTGCGTTGGCCGACCACGGCCTTGTAGCCCTCTGCGGCGGCACGGACGACCTCCTCTCCGGCCGGGCTGGCTGGTTCCCCCTCGCTTACGGGCCAATAGAGTCCATTTTGTTGGCCTGCATCACTGCGCAGTTTTGCCGCAAAGAGTCCCGCGGATTGGCCATCATGCCCCATGGCGGCGTACTCTATCTGTGCGTCGATAAAGCCACGGCACACCGCAATCGCCCCCAGCTCATTCCGACCGATGCGGCGATAGACGATCTCTTTGGCCCCTGCGGCGCCATCGAGATACCACTTGCCATCTGTGGCCACGAGGGGGATGGGCAGTGGCCAATCCGACTCCCCCACGACCAGTATCATTTTATCCTTACCGTCGGCCACCAGTTGGTGCTTGCTCTTGAAGCTCGCGACGAAGGCGGTGCGATCATTGGCATCGGCCACCTCATCCCCCGAGCTGATGGCTTCCGCACTTTTCTCGCCGAGCAGCAGCGTCAGTGCGGTGACATCATTCCGCTCCAGGGCCGTGATCAGGGCCTGCACCGCCTCATCCGGGGTGGCGAAGGTGCGCTGTGCCATGGCGCTTGCGTCGCAGGCAACGGTCAGGGCCAGCAGGGCCAACACCCATGAGGGAGCCCAACTCCATTTCAACAAAGGCTTCATTATCGCGTACTCCGTCTGGGTTGAGTGGTGCGCCCGGCACGCGCGCTACTGGCCACACTTTCGCGCCCACGTTGGCTGGCGGCGCGCTCGGTTCTGCCCGAATTCTGCACCCCTTGGAAGGCACTCCTTGAGGTTGAGGCCGAGGCAACAGGAGCTCTGCGCGTCGCCGTCTGTGCTGCGCTCTTGCTGTGAGTGGCGCGTGGCTGGACATGGCCGCGATCACGCGCTCCGGCAGTCTGTGGCGTGATTTGCTGCCGCTTGACCTTGTCTCCTGCGTAGTCGCCCTGGCGCGGCGTGCGTTGGGCCACATTCGCCTCCCTGTTCGCCTGTCTGGCGTCGCGCGTCACCTTGGCATTGTCGCTTTGGGGTTGTCGGTTGGCTCCCGCATAGCTCCCCTTCGGCGCGGTTGCGCGTGCCTCCCGGTTCACCTCGTTGACCGCGCGCGGTGCGCCGGCGTATGTGCCTTCAGGCTGGCGATTGGCCCCTGCATAAGTCCCCTTGGGTGCGGCATCTCGTCGGGCCGTTCCTGCCGCGTTATTCAGCGGACGTTGTTCCAGGGTCGCCAGCTCGGCACGCTGGGGGCGCGCCGCCGTGATGGGGCTGTCGGCCTGGCGCAGGTAGTTGTTGGGGCCGCGCTCAAACTTCTTGAAGTAATCGTCCCCCTCGGCGTTGATATAGATCTTGTTGTTAGAGCCCCGCTGATAGTTGACCGGACGGTTGTACCCATTGGCGGGACGAAAACCATTGCCATAGTTGGGGTTATAACGATAGGGAACATAACCGTCGGGATAACCCGATCCCCACCGCGGGTAATAGTAATCGCCTTCATCATCATCGTCGTTGAAGACCTCGTTGACCAACATGCCCGCACCAAAGGCGAGCAAGCCCGTCAAGACCATATCACCGCGGTCGTATTCATCCTCGTCGTCGTCATGTTCTACCACTGTCGTGGTGGTTGTCGCAGGCGCGGTCGTTGTCGTGGTTTCTGTGGTCACCGGCGCGGGAGCCGGCCCGGCGGCGGGCGCACTGTAGGCGGCGGTTGGGTCGTATTGCGGGACATAAATGACGTCGGGGTTGGCAGGCGCAATGGTGACGATCTGCTGATTGTTCTGTTCATCCTTGGCCACTTTCATCTGCTCCGAGTCTTTCAGGTTGCCCACCTCCATCGCCTGTTGGCGCAGGCGCTGAACGGCTGCCAATACGCCCGGTTCATCGGCCAGGAAGGCACTGCCCAGCTCGGTCGTCCACTCCATCTTCAAGCACATCATGTCCATGACGGTCGGGAAGTGCATCAGCGACATGGTGGGCGGCGTAAAGCCCAGCGGCGCAATGGCGGTGGTCAGTTCTTTCCCTTTGAGATTGGGGTGGGCGACCAGCCAGTTGCCGGCATCGAGCACCTCTTGCGGATTGGTGGCGCTGGCCAGCACCTGGGCCAATACCGCATCGGGGTAAAGGGCTATGGGCGCAAGCAGGGTCTCGAGCGCCTCTGGGGTATATTGCGATGCTTGTGTGTTAATCGGCTGAGGCTGCGTTTGCGGTGCGACCGCAGCGCTGGTTGTGCTGGAGGCTGCGCTGGGCTGGACACTTTGCGTGACGGGGGGGGGCTCCTCCTTGCAGGCAGCCAATACCGTGCCGAGGGCGATCACGGCCGCCAACGCGCTACGGCGAAATAGGGGTTGTTTCATGACCTTGTTTCCTTCTGCTGGAGTGGCTGATGCGCCTCTTGCCTGAAGATGTCCACAAACGTTGTATCTCATTGCATTCAATGCGGGCGTCTCATACCGAAAACATAAACCACGAATCGAGATCACACCCCAAACCGGCTGGAAAGGGGTGAAAAATTCGTTTGTTTCTGTCTCAAGCTAGGCCTGAAGCCCTGGATGTCACCAAAGTCAGGTGGGCAGATCTGAGACGTTAAGGGCTATGGGGACCGCCTTCGGTGGTGCTCGAGATTCAATCAAGGCACTTGGGGATGGAAGAGATCGAGGAGCTGGCTGTCGATGCAGCACAAATGGCTGGATAGGTAGATTGAGGAACTACGGCATGAGGTGATCGTGGATCGTCACTTCGTTCTCGAGCGCTTCAGCGGAGCCAAGCGTCGCGATGCTCTGTTCGATCAGAGACTCGAACGGCTGGGGCAATAACAGGACCAAGGGGTTTCGCGAGCGGCGCCTTATTCGATGCCGGGTGGCGGGGCGTTGTCGGCGGAGGACTGGCTCTGCACCGATCTCTTCTTGTGCTTGCGCACCCGCATGTAGTTACGGCGCACCCCGTAGGAGATGAGCAGGCCGGCCAGCAGCATCACCAGCAGCATCAGCCGCTGTTTCTCCTGATTCACCTTGAGGTGGGTGTCCTGCGCGGCGAGCAGCCGCTGCTCCTCCAGGGTGATCCTCAGGTAGCCCAGGGTCAGGTTCCCCTCCTGGATCTCCTGCACGAACTGGGTGCGCCCCTTGCCCTGCTCCGGCAGGGATTTGTTGTCGGTGCCGATGGGCAACAGGTTCTCGAGGGGAACGGCCTGATCCGACTGGGCGAGGGGAATGCCGCGGGCGTCGTAGAGGGTGACGTCGAGGATCTCGGGCTCGGCGGCCAGATCCTGTGCCAGGCGCTCCAGCTCGCTCTCCTTGTCCTCCTTGATCCAGCGTCGCATGTCCCGGGCGGCGTAGGCGACCAGCGCCTGGGCCCTGTCCCGCGCCGCGCTGTGCAATGCGGCCTGGCTTGCTCCCTGCATGTGGATCATCAGCACCAGCACCCAGAGACCGAGCAGGATCCCCGCTGCCAGGCTGATAACACGTTTGATGGGGAGATGACGCACAGCGCTGAGCCTCTTGGGGTGAATGGACAATGGTGGCGGGATCTTGGCGCTTGCCTGTACAAAAAGCAATACGCTACTCTGGGCCCGCATGATGAACCCCATGATCCCCAAGGAAGGCGTCTCTCTTATGTTGTTGTCCCAACTCCCCCGCTCCCCGCACGACTGGTCCCAGGCTCTGTACGGTGCTCCCTGCTGGCAGCTCACCCCCGAGGCCCTGCTGCCCGCGGCCAGTGCCCATGACGGCGCCTGGCTGGTGCTGTTTGGCAAGGCGCTAGGTGCCCGCCACCTGACACAGGTGGCGACGCTGCTGGCAGACCATGGGGTCGAGGCCAGCCTCTATCCCGTGGGGGAGCAGGCCGGTGTGCCCCTGCTGCTGCTCGGCGCCAGCCGTTTCTCTCCCGAGCTGGTGCTGTCCCTCAAGGGGCTGGAGTGGGACATAGATGCCTGCCATCTCGCCACCTTGCCCACCCTGGCGGCCCCCGGGCTGCTGGTGATGGACATGGACTCCACCGCGATCCGGATCGAGTGCATCGACGAGATAGCCCGTCTGGCCGGGGTGGGTGAGCAGGTGGCGGCCGTGACGGCGGCGGCCATGCAGGGCAAGCTGGAGTTTGCCGACAGCCTGCGCAACCGGGTCGCCCTGCTGGAGGGGGCTCCTGTCGCCATCCTCGATGAGGTGGCGGCCGCCATGCCCTGGATGCCCGGCTTGCAGCTGATGGTCGACACCCTCAAGCAGGCGGGCTGGACAGTGGCGATCGCCTCCGGCGGCTTTACCCGTTTCGCCGGCGAACTGCAGCAGGCGCTGGGGCTGGACGCCATCTTCGCCAACGAGCTGGCGGTGGAGGGGGGGCTGCTGACCGGCCAGGTGAGCGGTCCCATAGTGGATGCTGCCGCCAAGGCCGAGGCGCTGCAGCAGCTGGCGCGGCAGCATGGGATCCCCGCCGCCCAGACGGTGGCGGTCGGCGATGGCGCCAACGATCTCAAGATGATGGGGGTGGCCGGACTTGGCATCGCCATCCACGCCAAGCCCCTGGTGCGGGCCCAGGCGGCCGCCACCCTCAATCATCATGATCTGGAAGGGGTGCTCTGCCTGCTCGGCGCGCTCGCCTGCCGCGACAGGCGCTGGAGTTGAAACCCGCTCAAGGAGGAGCAGAGAACAAGATGGAACTGTTGCAACAATCCCTGTTTGTCCCCTGTGGCGAACATCGGCTCCATGTGCGCCATATTCAGCCCGGTGTCGCCATCCATGCCGACCCCATCCTGATGGTGCACGGCGCCATCGAGAACGGGCGCATCTTCTACACCGAGTCCGGCAAGGGGCTGGCCTGTTTTCTGGCGCGGCACGGTTATCAGGTGTACGTGGCCGATCTGCGCGGCCGGGGCCAGAGCACGCCGGCCATCGCCGAGCGGGCCGGTCACGGCCAGCATGAGCTGATCACCGAGGATCTGCCCGCGCTGCAGCACTGGGTGGCGGCGCGCCATCCCGCGGCCAGGGTGCACTGGATGGCCCACTCCTGGGGCGGGGTCATCATGGCCTCGACCCTGGTGCGCTTCCCCGAGCTGGCGGATCAGATAGCGAGCCTGGTGTTCTTCGGCACCAAGCGGGGGGTCTCGGTGCAGAACCCCGAGCGCTGGCTGAAGGTGGACCTGATCTGGAACCGGCTGGCGCCCTGGCTGGCGCGCCGCCAGGGTTTTCTGGCTGCCCGCAAGTTGAAGATAGGGGCCGACGATGAGCCCTTGCGTTACCTGCAGGAGACCATTCCCTGGGTGAAATGCGGGCCCTGGCAGGATCCCCACGACGGCTTTGCCTATGACGAGGCCGCCGCCAGGGTGAGCTGGCCGCCGCTCTGGATGATCTCGGCCAAGGCGGACAAGGTGCTGGGTCACCCCACGGACGTGCGTCGCTTCAGCGCCGAGATGGGGTCGGCGACCCGCCATACCCGCCTCGGCCGGGATAACGGCAACTGGCTCGATTACGATCACATCAACATGCTGACGGCGCCCCAGGCCCAGGAGGATCACTTCCCCGAGATCCTCGCCTGGCTGCTCAACCCCCAGGCGGCCTGAGCGCCCACTGAAACGGGCAGTCATCTGCCCGCCTCCCGCCCCGGATGCCGACACCTGACGGGTGAGGGCACTCGGAGTCGGCCTCTTCCGGGCTATTTCGCCGGGGGCTTGATGCCGAGCCGGAACAGGGTGGCCTCAGTGGTATCGGTCAGCTCACCGACCCCCACCACGCTCCACAGCTCCTCCTCCAGCTGCTTGGCCTTGTGAATGGCGAACTTGGCGATGTAGTCCAGCTCACCCGCGATGAAGCTGGTGTCGGGGCGACCGGTGCGGGAGATGCCGACCAGCACCGAGTAGAACTCGCCCTGCTGCAGGGCCAGCTCGATGAAGCGACGCTTCGCCTCCGGCGAGGAAAAGCTGCTGGCCAGGTGGCTGCGAAACAGGGGGGCGCCGCCCCGGGAGTGCAGGCTGGCGATGTAGACCTCCTCCTCCTCCGGCTTGTCTTCCCGCGCCAGAGTGCGCAATGGGTTGAGCAGCACTGTCTTGAGCAGGGCCCCCTGGAACAGGGGGTAGAGGTTCAGCTGCTTCTCCTGCCCGGCGCAGGCCTGCAGCAGGCCGGAGAGACTGCGCGGTCGGGGGGCCATGCCCACGGCGGCAGGCCTTGCGGCCGCCTTGAGCTTGTTGACATAGACCGGCGAGTTGAACAGGTGGTGGGTATAGAGGTTGCGCAGCGCCCGTGCCATGCCGCGGTAGCGCTTGTGCTCCCGGGTGGTCTTGAGCTTGTTCTGGTTGCTCTCTATCAGCAGGCTGAAGAACTGATGGCCGATGTGGCGCTGCGCCGTGCCTTCGATGCACAGATGCAGCACGGTACGGCTCAAATTGAGGCTGACCAGCCGATAGGGCAGGCGCTGCAAGTCCATGGTCTTGGCGAGCTCCTGCAACCTGGGCAGGGCGACAGTGACCGTCTCCCCCTTCTCCCCCTCGAATGCCTCCTCCAGCTCGATCTGCATGCCATGGGCCGAGATGTCACGGGTCCAGCCGATCCAGGCGCGATCCTTGTGCCTGAGCACTATCGCCGTCTTGTGGGCGTAGCGGGCCTCCTTGCGCAGTTGCACATAGTGCAGCGTCTCTATCTCGAAGGGGGCGGCCTGGGTGTCGTGGCCGAAGCGTTGCAAGGCGTTGGCGTTGGGCTGCTGGTTGTCGTAGTGGAACTCGCTGCGCTGGTGGTCCAGCCCTATCTCCTGCAGCAGGCCGACATAGCCTATCTGGCTGAGGCGTTCGCGCAACAGCATGTCCTGCAACTGGTGCGACTCTCCCCGCTGGCTGTCGAGGTCGGCCTCGTGCAGGGCGCAGGCCTCCAGGCTGAACTTGTAGACGCGCCAGCTGGGACGACGGGCACCGACCTGGAAGAAGAGGGACGTCAGGCCGCTCTGCTGCAACTCTTCGCGGGTGGCGGAGAAGAAGTAGAGGTGACTGCGCACCGAGTGGGTGAAGCTGTAGATCAGGGTCTCTCGCAGCCCCCCTTTGGCGGGCAACAGGGAGGGCATGCGCGCCGCCGTGAAGAGGCTGGCGAGCATGTCGCGGTTCTTGGCGTCACGCCAGTACTCGAGGATGTGCTGGTTGTTCTCGGTGCGCAGGGCGATCTCGAGGCCAGGGGCGTCGCCCTTGCCGAAGTAGAGCGGCATGCCGGTCATGCGCGGCAGGTAGAACTGTTCGTATCCCTTGATGATGGCGGCCGACAGCAGATAGTCGACACTGACCCGATAGCGGCTGCGGTTGCGCTCGATGAAGTCACGCAGGAACTCGTCGAAGGCGGGGTGCTCGCCGCATCGAACCAGCCGCAGCCAGAATTTCCCCTCTTTCTGCTCCTCTCCCAGGATCTGGTAGCTGATCGAGCCACGCAGCAGGGGGTGGGGGTGTTCGCGCTCCAGGCCGGTGAAGAAGACCTCGATGTGGTCGCCGGTCTGGTAGTCGGGCAGATGGGGGACCGAGGCCCGGATCCCGCCCAGAGAGATGTCCGAACTCTTGGCCTGCAGCTTCTCCCCGTTTGCCAGCTTGAGCACCATGGGGGAGCTGAAGTGCATCCGTTCCTCCTGCCGGCCGTAGTGGCTGGCGAAGGGGATGGCGTTGACGTCGAAGGGGCTGAACGGGCTGGTGGGCAGGGAGAGGCTCTCGCTGCGCCCCTGATTGAGCCTGTACCAGGCTTGCAGCGCCTCGTAGACCCCGAGTGTGTAGCTGTCCCGGTAGAGGTAGCACTGGGACTGGAACTGCTCGATGGCCTCGGCGGGCATGAAGTGGGTCACCCCTTCGAACTCGTGCACCTGGCAGAGGGCCCCCAGCTCGTTGCGCATGTCGATCACCCGCCGACAGGGGGTGCACTTGCGTTTGAGTTCCATCTTCAGCAGGAAACGGCCGTTGGTATTCTCGTTCTGGGTCAGGCGGTTGAAGATCTCGTCGAAGTCCTTTTCCCGGAGCAGGGGGACAAGTTGTTCTATCAGGTGGAGTGGTTGTTCTGAATCCATGTATTCCTGCCGCGGAAAGTCACTTTTCCGATTCTGGGTTTGATCTGCCGGTCGCAAACCAGTATATCAAGCAGGAATTCATCCTGTCCCCGAGTTATCCATGGCCAAAAACAAAACCGCCTATGTTTGTTCCGAATGTGGCGCCGACTTCACCCGCTGGCAAGGTCAGTGCGGCGAGTGCAAGGAGTGGAACACCATCACCGAGGTCCGGCTGGGCGTCGCTACCCCTGGCAAGAGTGCCCGCTACACAGGTTATGCCGGCGCCGTCGGCAGCCAGGTGCAGACCCTGGCCGAAGTGGCGACCACCGAGATCCCCCGTTTCAGTTCGGGCTTCAAGGAGCTGGATCGGGTGCTCGGCGGCGGTGTGGTGCCGGGCTCGGCCATCCTCATCGGCGGCAACCCGGGGGCGGGCAAATCGACCCTGCTGCTGCAGACCATGTGCGGCCTGGCCCAGCGGATGAAGACCCTCTACGTGACCGGGGAGGAGTCCCTGCAACAGGTGGCGATGCGGGCCGGCCGGCTGGGCTTGCCCACCGACAAGCTGCGCATGCTGTCGGAGACCAGCGTGGAGCAGATCTGCATCATTGCCCAGCAGGAGCAGCCGCAGATCATGGTCATCGACTCCATCCAGGTGATGCATGTGGCGGATGTGCAGTCATCCCCCGGCTCCGTCTCCCAGGTGCGCGAATCCGCGGCCCTGCTCACCCGCTACGCCAAGCAGAACCATGTCGCCATCTTCATGGTGGGCCATGTCACCAAGGACGGCACCCTGGCCGGTCCCAAGGTGCTGGAGCACTGCGTCGACTGCTCCGTGCTGCTGGACGGTGCCCACGACTCGCGTTTTAGGACCCTGCGCTCCCACAAGAACCGCTTCGGTGCGGTCAACGAGCTCGGCGTCTTCGCCATGACGGGGCAGGGGATGAAGGAGGTGAGCAACCCCTCCGCCATCTTCCTGAGTCGCGGCGAGGAGCAGGCCCCCGGCTCCATCGTCATGGTGATCTGGGAAGGGACGCGCCCCCTGCTGGTGGAGTTGCAGGCGCTGGTGGACTACTCCCAGGTCTCCAATCCGCGGCGGGTGGCGGTGGGCATGGATCACAACCGTCTCGCCATGCTGCTGGCGGTGCTGCACCGTCATGGCGGCTTGCAGATGGCGGATCAGGACGTCTTCATCAACGTGGTCGGCGGGGTCAAGGTCGAGGAGACCAGTGCGGATCTAGCGCTGCTGCTGGCCATGGTCTCCAGCTTCCGGGATCAGCCCCTGCCCAAGGATCTGGTGGTGTTCGGCGAGGTGGGGCTGTCTGGGGAGATCCGGCCCGTGCCCTCCGGCCAGGAGCGGTTGCAGGAGGCGGCCAAGCACGGTTTCCGCCGCGCCATAGTGCCTCATGCCAACGCCCCCAAGCACCCCATCGAGGGGATGGAAGTGGTGCCGGTGAAGAAGCTGTCCGATGCCCTCGAGGCGCTGTAACCACCGAAAAGAGAAACAAGAAGGAGCCGGTCAGGCTCCTTCTTCATTGCGGGCGGGTCAGGAGGGGGGGTTGTGCTCCCTGTGCTCTTGCAGCAACTGCTCCAGCTCGCGATACAGCAACTGCTCCTCACCTATGTTCAGCTCCATCATCCGCTTGAGGTGGGTGGCGCTGTCGATGTCGATGTGGTGGCAGTAGAACCCCAGCTTCTTGCTGGCCTCGTGGGTCAGTTCGACCTGCATCTTGATCTCGATGTCACTGCCGCCCAGCATGAAGCAGATCTCGTACTCCTTGTCGTCGCTGCCGACCCAATCCTCGGGCCTGAGCAGCAGGGCTCCCTGCAGGGAGACATCCACCAGCTGGGTACGCCACTGGCGCCCCCCCTGGGTCAGCTTGGCGGCGGTCAAATAGAAGATTCGGGTAAAGTGGCGGCGCTCGGCCATGTTCATCTCCGGTCTGCGTGGGAGCACAGTGCTAACCATCCATGCCACAGAGTGTAATGTAGCCGGCGCATCAGGATGTTGAACTGGCTCCGATATTGAGCATCAGACCTGCTGGCGGCTGAGGGATTCGACCACCTGAAGCGCCTTGACCAGCCTGTCTTCCTGCTTGAACCTGTCCTCCAGCACGGGACCCAGCTGATTCAGATCCTCATCGAGCTGCAACAGCTGGGCCTCGTCGGCATTGCTGTATTTGTCGTTGAACTCCAGGGCAAACTCGGTGCAGGCACGGATATGGGGATAGATGCGTTTGGCCAGTTCCAGCTTGTCGCCGCTGGCTTGCTCGAAGGCGGTGACCACGTGGTTGTAGATCTCGAAATGACCGGCGCTGACGTAGTCGACCAGTTGCTCGCAGAAGCGTTGCAGTTCGACATGACCGGGAAGGGAGCGTTGCTTGGACTTGGTGGGCATGAGCCCGGCCAGTCGCATGTACTCGACCAGCAATGCCTGCCTGGCATCCAGCCAGTCATCGATTGCCCTGTGCTTGCCTGCCAACGCGCGCTTGGTTTGTTCCAGTTCAGTTAACATAGTCCCTCCATGGGCATGGCATGAAGCGCGATGGCTGCAGGCCTTCGGTCATTCTCAGCGACTGACGACACTCCTATAACTAGGGAAAATCCTGTTGACCGTCAATAGGAGTGTGGGGATATTGTTACATCAGGCGGGGGTTTGCATACAAGTCTCCGTCGGTTTCTGGTCCCGCGTCGCCTGTCAGGAGGACGCAGGGGCGAGATATGTGACTATTTCCGCAGATCTTGATGAAAACCCCAGCATTCAAGCCAATCCGGCTGATAAAGCCTTTGCCTGAGTGTTTTTTTTTGAATAGAGTGGCCCGGTGCTAAATGCCCGATCATAAAGGAAATGTTATGAACAAAGCTCAACTTGTCGATGCAATTGCCGCCAAAGCAGACCTGAGCAAAGCTCAGGCCAAAGTTGCTCTGGAAGAGATCATCAATGGTATTACCCAGAGCCTGAAAGAGGGCGATGCCGTTCAGTTGGTGGGTTTTGGTACCTTCAAGGTCAACCATCGCGCGGGCCGCACCGGTCGCAACCCGCAAACTGGTAAAGAGATCCAGATTGCAGCCGCCAATGTGCCGTCCTTTGTGGCAGGCAAGGCGCTGAAAGACGCCGTCAAGTAATCGCGTAAAGTAATCAAATGAAACCCGGCGCCTGCCGGGTTTTTTCTTGCCATCTTCGTTAAAATTTGTTTCAGATACACTCAGGATATGGCATGCGCTGTAGCGAGGTGGATATGGAACAGAAGAATGCCATCCGGCAGGTGGCCGTGCCCTGGGCACCCTCCCGCCAACTTCCCCCCGGCCTGGTTGTGGCCGAACTGCATCAGGATATCTGGAGTGACAATCTGACGGTCGTGTTGGGGCGCGCCCGCAGCATAGATCTGCCGCCTCAGCCGCTTTACCGGGTCAGTTTCCGCCATATCTTCGCCGTGAGGGTGATGGAGGATTGCGATCTGGCGGAAGGGCGGGACAGCCACGTCATCGAGGAGCAGATCCAGCTGATCACGCCGTCCCGTTTCGCCAGCTGGTTCCATCAGGAGTCCGATGGCCTGCACCTGGACGAGGACTTGCAGCACTATCGCATCTCGACCTGGGATTACTGCGCCGACGTGCTGACCTCCTCCCCTCCGGAATTGCAGTTTGTGGCGCCGGAGGAGTGAACGGGCGCCATCATCCAGATAAAAAAGCCGGAACATCGCTGTTCCGGCTTTTTCTTGCCTGAGTGGCTGGCGGGCTCAGCCGAGCAACTGCTCCCTGTGCAGACCGAGCACTATCAGGAGCCCGAGCAGATAGAAGGCGCTGAGCTTGATGCCGAGGATGGCCAGCATGCCGGCACAGAGGCGAACCAGCGCCTTGTGCAGCCAGGAACCGGTGAAACGATACATGCTTACTCCACCGACTCGGCGCTGGCGAATTCCGGCACCTTGGCCATGGCGTCCAGCACCACCTGGATGCCGGCCCCGGGTTTGCAGGCATTCTCGCTCAGGTGGCGACGCCAGGCGCGGGCCCCCTGCATGTTCTGGAACAGCCCCAGCATGTGGCGGGTCATGTGGGAGAGGTAGTTGCCCTTGGCCAGCTCCTGCTCCATGTAGGGCAGCATCATGCGCACCACCTCGTGGCGGCTCGGCACCTCGCCCCCCAGACCGAATACCCGGTTGTCGACCTCGGCCAGGATGTAGGGGTTCTGGTACGCCTCGCGCCCCATCATGACTCCGTCCACCTGCTGCAGGTGCTCCAGGGTCTGCTCGAGGGAGTTGACCCCGCCGTTGATGGCGATGGTCAGCTCGGGATAGTCCTGCTTGACCCGGTAGACGCGCGGGTAGTCGAGCGGCGGGATCTCGCGGTTCTCCCGGGGGCTCAGGCCGCTCAGCCAGGCCTTGCGGGCGTGGACGATGAAGGTCTCGCAACCGGCATCGCGCACCTGCTCGATGAAGGCCTGCAAGAATTCGTAGGAGTCCTGATCATCGATGCCGATGCGGGTCTTCACCGTCACCGGAATGCCCACCACATCGCGCATCGCCTTGACGCAGTCGGCCACCAGGGCGGGCTCTCCCATCAGGCAGGCGCCGAAACGGCCGTTCTGGACGCGATCCGACGGGCAGCCCACATTGAGGTTGATCTCGTCATAGCCGCGCTCCTCGGCCAGCCTGGCACAACGGGCCAGGTCCGCCGGGTTGCTGCCACCGAGCTGCAGGGCGAGGGGATGTTCCTGCTCGCTGTAACCCAGATAATCCCCTTTGCCATGGATGATGGCGCCCGTGGTCACCATCTCGGTATAGAGCAGGGTCTGGCGGGTCATCAGACGGTGGAAATAACGGCAATGCCGATCGGTCCAGTCCAGCATGGGGGCAATCGAGAATGTCTGGTGGTGGGCTGGCTTGCCAGATATGGCCTCAGAGCCTGATTTCACGGGGTTTTCACTGATTTGTTTCTGAGTCATTTGCGGGTGTTTCCAGACATTTGTTGATTGAACTTGCCCCATATCTGCCCCACCATTTCATGGGGCAGATGTACTCCACGAGGTATCTATGGCCGGTTACACAATAGAAAAACGTAAGACCAGCAAAGGCGAATTACGCTATCGCTGTAACGTCAGGGAACATAAGGGCGAAGAGGTAGTATACCGGGAATCCCGTACCTTTGGCAGACAGTCCGACGCCAAGAGCTGGGGAATGCAGATGGTGGCGATGATCGAGCGAGATGGTTTGCCTGGCCAGGTACAACCCGTACCCACCATCTGCGAGCTTATCGCTCTATACCGTGATCACCCGGCCATCAGCCCCACCATAGGCAGAACCAAGGCCTATTGCCTCGACTTAGTTGCCGATTGCGATATCGCGGCGCTCAATGCTGATCAGCTCACCATCAAGGATCTGGTCGATCACTGCCAGGCCAGAAGGGATGCGGGAGCTTCGCCTGCCACCATAGCCCATGACATCAGCTACCTTGGCTCCGTATTTGCTGCCGCCAACCCCGTCTTCAATATCCCGGTCGACAACAAGCTCATCCTTGAAGCCCGCAAGACTCTCAATCGCCTGAAACTGGTGGGAAAAGCCCAGAAGCGCACTCGCCGTCCGGTAAGCGATGAACTCGAGCGGATCATCCGGGGGCTGGAAAAACGGCAGAGTCACGGCATGGCCAAGATCCCCTACACAGACCTGCTCAACTTCGCCATCCTGAGTTGCATGCGGATAAGCGAGGTGTGCAAGATCAAGTGGTCCGGCGTGGATGAGAAAAATCGAGCCGTGCAGGTTGAAGACCGCAAAGACCCGAGAAAGAAGATAGGGAACCATATGCTGGTGCCCCTGCTGGGCGAAGCCTGGGAGATCCTCAAGCGTCAGCCCAGAACCGACGATCGCATCTTTCCCTACAACGGGAAGAGCGTCACCACCGGTTTCCAGCGGGTCAGAACGGAGCTTGGTATCGATGATCTGCGTTGGCACGATCTGCGCCGCGAAGGGGCTTGCCGCTTGTTTGAAGCAGGCTTTGTCATCGATGAGGTCGCTCAAGTCACCGGCCACAGAAATATCAACATCCTCTGGCAGATCTACACCGACCTCTACCCCAACCGGGTACACGCCAAGTTTGAGCGGTTGCAACAGGAAAAGGGGGCCGCCGAGGCCAGATAAAGTGGGAAAAGTGGGATACTGACTGATGTTAAGATGTTGCATCTTGTTAGATGCAGTCAGGATGATCAAGTAATTGATGGAGTCCTATTGAATCCTTGATGTGAGGTTATGGGAGAGTGTAAAAAGATCTGTGTAACTGGCATTCTGACCAACCTGTTGAAAGGACAACAGAATGCCAATTTCAGACAACCTCATTGACCAACTACTGGCCGGCTGCTCCAGTCCGGAAGACATCCTCGGCGAGAGCGGCTTGCTCAAACAGCTGACTAAGCGTATCGCCGAACGAGCCCTTGATGCTGAGATGACCACTCACTTGGGCTATGCCAAGCACGCGAGCGATGGCAAGAACTCCGGCAACTCCCGCAATGGCAAAAGCAGCAAGACGGTGCGCTCTGTTCACGGGGATATCGAGCTGCAGGTGCCCCGTGATCGCAATGGCACCTTCGACCCCGTGCTGGTCAAAAAGGGCGAGAAACAGCTCCACGGCTTTGATGACCGCATCGTCTCCCTCTACGCCTGCGGCATGACCGGGATATTCAGGCGCATTTCACAGAGGTCTATGGGGTCGAGATATCCCCCACCTTCATCTCTCAGGTCACTAACGCGGTCATGGACGAGGTCACCGCCTGGCAGAGCCGCCCGCTACATGCGGTCTACCCCATCGTGTATCTGGATGCGCTTGTCGTGCGTAGTCGAACGTCAGGCACCGTGCAGAACAAGGCGGTCTATCTGGCTCTGGGCATCAATACCGAGGGGGAAAAGGAACTGCTGGGACTTTGGATAGCGCAGACTGAAGGGGCCAAGTTCTGGTTGTCAGTGATGAACGAGCTGAAGAACCGGGGCTTACAGGATATCCTCATCGCCTGTGTGGATGGGCTCAAGGGCTTCCCGGAGGCCATCGAGGCGGTCTACCCGCACACCCAGATCCAACTGTGCATCGTGCATCAAGTGCGCCATTCGCTGCGCTACGTCAGCTGGAAACAGCGTAAAGCCGTCGCGACTGACCTGCGTCAAATCTACGGGGCGGCCACCTTGGCGGATGCTGAGCGAGCCCTGGCGGCGTTTTCAGCAAAGTGGGAGGAGGAGCACCCGAACATCAGCCGTTCCTGGCAGAATAACTGGGCACGGCTGAGCGTATTCTTTGATTATCCACCGCAGATCCGTAAGGTGATCTACACCACCAACGCCATCGAGTCGCTCAATGCGTCACTACGCAAGGTGACCAAGACCCGGCGTTCGTTCCCGACCGATGAGTCAGTGATGAAGGTGCTCTACCTGGTTCTGCATCAGATAGGGAAAAAGTGGACCATGCCGATACGGGATTGGAAACAGGCGATGAGCCAATTCATGATCTTGTTTGGCGAACGACTCGAGCAGTGATTAACCGCCAGTTACACAGAAAAATTTACAATCTCGCGTATGTGAGGGCGATGAACAAGTTGAATACCCTTGGTCTACCTGTCAGAAAGCCCCAAATGTAGCTGTCACCTGGGGATGGGGAGGTTATGGTCTGATGGATGATTTGAGAAACAACGCCAGCTTCAACGCTACGCCGATGGTTGCCTCGCATGGGCATAGTCTGGCGCCGTCCTGTCCCGACCTTACGCATAAAAGACCCGGCCTATCAGGACAAAATGGCGAAAATCGAAGACGCCTTAGCCAACTGTGATCCGGCGAATCCGGTGTTTTATGAAGACGAGGTCGATATTGACCTGAACCCCAAGCTGGGTGCCGACTGGATGTTCCGGGCCCAGCAAAAACGCGTGGTGACCCCAGGACAGAACGTCAAACACTACTTGGCAGGTGCTCTCCACTCAGGGACGGGAAGGGTACTGTATGTCAGCGGCATCAAGAAAAACTCATCCCTGTTTATCGCCATGCTGGAGAAGTTGCGCCATCACTACCGCCGAGCCGAGACCATCACGCTGATCCTCGATAACTATATCATTCACAAGAGCAAGCAGACCGAGCAGTGGTTAAAGAAGAACCCCAAGTTCCGCTTGCTCTTCCAGCCGGTCTACAGCCCGTGGGTCAATCACATAGAACGGCTGTGGCACAAGTTGCATGAGACGATTACGCGCAATCACCAGTGTCGAGGAATGGCCAATCTGCTGGCTCGCGTGAAACACTTCATGGACAACGTTACCCCTTTCCCTGGAAACGGTTATGGCACAGCCAAGATGTAGCACTATTCGGATCAGCTATTTAGTACTGCAACGGAGCCAAAATTTGGCAAAAAAAGTATTGAAACTAGATTTTTTTCTTCAGATATATCCCCATTCTTATTAATACCTCTATTGTGTTATTATCGCAAATATAAGTCATGAACATTTTTTTATTGCTGATGTTAAGTAATTCGAAGGCTCGTTTCAGGTGGGTTTGAACTGAGCTGTCTTTGATTTTTAAAATGGTGGCTACTTCTTTTACTGACAAGCTTAATGTCGACAATGAAAGGCACTCTACCTGACGTCTGGTTAAGAATGGCGAGAGCAATTTTGGGATGACATCATACAGGTCCTCTAAAGGACTTCGCAGATTTATATTTTCATATTGCGCTAAAGACATCCCCATTAATTGACCTAATATGCTTTGGATGTCAACGACAGATGAATAATGACTGATTTTATTATGTATAAAGGTAAACCGTGAACTCCCTTGGTAAACCAGATCTTTACCAGTTGCAGAGATGCTCAAAAATTCACCTAGATGTTTTCCTTTTGTGGTCCATCCGATAACGATTTCGTTATCATAAGTTGTAATACTGTCTTCTTTATACAGTGACGTTGGAAATGCTTGCTGCCAAACTTTCAAAGTATTGCAAAATGAATCAGGTCCTACAGACAGTTGAATTGGGCTTTCAATCGTGGTTGTGGGAGTCATAACATCTTTCACGAACTCAGGAGCCTTATCATTCCATACTTTATTCATAAGCTCACGTGCGGTATGAACACACATCTGTCGGTGATTCAAAATACTAACCTTCTTTTTTAAACTCGTTGGAATGCTTCAATTTAAGATGCTGTGCTAACTCTTTGATTTTAGTGGAAGGAAAATTACCAATTAACAAACCAATTGCGATCAAAGAACAGCTTAACACTTTTTGTGAAGATATGGCCTCGTGAAACAAAATGCTTGAGCCTAAAATGGCAAAGATTGGCACGAGTAAAGTAAAAGGGGCCACATAAGACAAATGGTAAGATACAACCAATCTATTCCAGATCCAGTAACCGAACAGCGTTGTGAAATAAGCTTGGTATATAATTGAGAATATATCGAGTGTGGTCAGATTTTCTACCAAGGCAGTAAGGCCGTTTGTCCCGACCTGAATGTAGGAAATGAAAAAAAGTGGAATGGGAGCAAAGAGCATGGACCACACGCTGAAGGCGAAAATGCGTTTTGTTTTTGATTTTTTAAGCAAAATACCAGAAGCCGACCAACACAACGCAGCAACCAGAATAAGTAACACACCTTCCATAGTGATAGAGCCGTCGGAAACAGTTAGACTGAAGGCCAATCCAAGCAAAGCGATTAATGAACCGATGAAACGGTTGGTGCTCACCGATTCTTTGAGTAAGAACCAGCCAAGCACCAAGCCGAAAACAACATTAGTCTGAATTAACAAAGCGGCCATGCCTGGTGATAAACCAGCGCCTATCGCCCATGTTGAAAGTCCCCACACCCCAACCGAAAAAGTTAAACCATAGGCAGCCAGATAAAACCAATGCACATCAGGCTTTTTCACAAAGAAAACGGCGGGAACAGCCGCTAATGTAAACCTCAGCCCGGTCAGCAACATTGGATCAAGCGCATTTAGTCCCAATTTAACAACGGAAAAATTAAGACCCCATATAGCCATGACTAGAATGCACAGGGTGTAGTCCTTCGACCTCATCGCTAAGCCTTTATATGTTCTAGGGTGTGTGAATTACATTTACTCCAGATTGCGAACTGCTTCGCAAAATAGGTTACGATGAGATCAGCCCCCGCTCTTTTTAAACCTGTCAGTGTTTCTAAAACTGTTTCTTGTTCGTTTAATATGCCCATTTGAGCGGCACACTTGATAGCAGAATACTCTCCGCTGACTTGATATGCCGCCAGTGGAAGCAGTGTTTTGCTGCGCAAGCTGGTCAAGATATCCAAGTAAGGCGTACCGGGTTTGATCATTAAAATGTCAGCCCCTTCTTGCTCATCGAGCAATGCTTCGCTTAGCGCTTGTCTAGAATTGGCATAATCGAGCTGATAAGTTCGTCTATCTCCTTTGAGATCGCATTCAACGGCATGTCTGAATGGCCCATAAAAGGAAGATGCAAATTTCGCACTATGGGCGAGTATGGCAACACTAGAAAACCCAGCGTCATCCAACCCTTGACGAATAGCCATAACTTGACCATCCATCATGGCAGAGGGTGCTAGCATATCGGCCCCGGCGCGTGCTGCAGTGATGCACTGCTTGACTAAGTTTGTCACAGTCTGATCGTTATCTACGTCGTGATTGGCCAATGTACCGCAATGTCCGTGCGTTGTATACTCGCAAAAACAGATGTCGGGTATCACCATCATTTGCTGACATGCAGATTTTATAGTGGTGATCATACGACTAAGCAAACCGTTGCTATTCCACGTATCACTACCTATTTCATCTTTGTGATGACTAATGCCAAATGGCATCACGTATCGAATCCCTAATGCAAAAATCTCTTTTATTTCAGAAGCAAGCTGTGTTTCCGGTATTCTGGCCAAACCTGGTAAAGCGGTAATTGGCACCTCGCTTGATATATCTTCTTCGACGAATATCGGGTAAATTAAATCACTTAATTTAACCTCATTTTCCCGGACTAACTCTCTCATCAGTGAAGTCGTTCGCAAACGGCGTAAGCGTTTGGTTAACTCTTGTTGAGCTGAATTATTTGAATTTGATATTGATACCACGGTGATGTGACTCCAGAATTTTTCCTAGAATGTTTTTTATAAGTGGCATCAGTTGGTTATATCGACCGAAGCCACTACAGAGCTACTAATTATCTTAAACTCGCTCAATGATCATGGCCATTCCTTGCCCGACACCGATGCACAAACTACAAAGTGCATAACGCCCGCGTTGTTGTTCTAGCTGATTAACCGCAGTGCCAATCACTCTCGCGCCACTCATTCCAAGTGGATGTCCAAGAGCAATTGCGCCGCCATTCGGATTCAGACGCGGGTCGTCTCCCTCAATACCAAGGTTTTTAATGACAGAGAGTACCTGAGATGCAAATGCCTCATTTATCTCGATCACGTCCATCTGGTCTAACGACAGTTGCGTTAACTCCAGTACCTTTTTAATTGCTGGTACTGGGCCGAAGCCCATAATATTTGGCTCTACTCCGGCACAGGCTGTTGCCACTATCCTAGCTTTTGGTACTAGTTTGTAATTTGACAGTGACTGTTCTGAAGCTATCAATAATGCAGCAGCTCCATCGTTAATGCCTGATGAATTACCAGCACTGACAGAACCGTTTTGATGAACGACCGGTTTGAGATTGGCCAAGGTTTCTAAACTCGAGAGTCTGGGGTGTTCATCGGTATCAACAAATAAACTACCCTGACGTTTGTGTTTGACTTCGATAGGTACAATTTCATTTTTGAAGAATCCTCGCTCTTTGGCATCGGCATATTTTTGCTGGCTCAAAAGCGCAAACGCATCCTGTTCTATTCGGGTAATGTGGAATTTTACCGCAAGGTTTTCAGCTGTTTCAGGCATAGAGCAGGTGCCGTATATTTCGTTTAGTTTTGCGTTAACAAACCTCCAGCCCATCGTGGTATCGTAGAATTCAGCATTACGAGAAAAAGGTGAATCAGTTTTCCCAAGCACATACGGTGCCCGTGACATGGACTCAACACCACCGGCAATGATCAGATTGGCTTCGCCAGCTTTAATGGCGCGAGCTGCGCTAGAAACTGCTTCCATCCCAGATGCACATAACCGGTTTACCGTTGACCCTGGTACCTCTTTATCAAATCCAGCTAATAGTAAACTCATCCTAGCGACGTTTCTGTTATCTTCTCCAGCCTGATTAGCACACCCTAAAATCACATCATCGACGTTACGCCAATCCACATTTGGGTGACGTTTTTTAAGAGCCTGCAAAGGGACTGCGGCCAGATCGTCAGGGCGGACAGAAGCCAGTGAGCCTGCGTAGCGACCAATAGGAGTTCTTACGAAATCACAAATATACGCGTTATGCATATGCGACCTCCTCGTTATTCACAGTAAAGCTGGATGAGATTAACTCTCTAGCTGTCTCAATTTCAGGCTTAGAAATGTAGTGGTCTCGTTCGGTAAAAATCTGAAGATGCACACTCGCACCCAACTGATCAAAATATTCGGCCGTTTTTGTCACACGCTCAGCAGATACCCAAGTATCGTTGTTACTACCCGTTAGAAATATATTCATTCCATTAAATATATTTTTTTGAGATGCTGCTTTTGGATAATTAGGCCCGAATAGACCTCCGGTGAATATAACTGCACCACCAACCGGATATAAAGATTGCCTCAAAAATTCGGCGACCATACAAGCACCCTGTGAAAAGCCAACGAGCCAGATATTTTGACTGTTTACTCCTTGTGAAAGCAAGTTTTGAAGTATGTCGTTGATATAATCGAGGCCATTGTTCAGAAAAGGTTGATTGTCTTCAATGTCGCGGGTGAACCCACGCGGATACCATGTTGTTTCCGGGGCACAAGGTAGTAAATAGGTCACATCATCCAGATTCAGTTTTTGGATCAGTTTAGACATGTCATCTACAGTTTGGCGGCGTCCATGTAACAAAATAACCACGGGGTTTTCTGTGCTAAGTTCAGCCCCTTTCTTAACGACTGAATACATGCTAGTGTCTGAAATGGCTTGAGTATTTAACACTATATTTTATTCCTTTTATTGGCTGAAGTTACATGGCCGTGGCGGCAGTTTTTTCTGGTTTGAAAGCTTGGCTTAACCCCAAAATATTTCTCGCCTCATCGGCAGTGGCCACTTCCCGGCCTAATTCATGAGACAGCCTGACGATACGATCCACAAGCTGAGCATTGCTGGACGCAAGCTCACCCTTGCGGTAATAAATATTGTCTTCAAGACCAGTACGGACGTGACCACCAAGCAAAATTGAATAGGTATTTAGTGGGAGCTGCGCCTGACCGATGCCAATAGCAGACCAAATACTATTTTCTGGGAGACAATCGACTAAATACAGCAGATCTTTGCAGGTCGGGCTGACCCCGCCATGGATCCCCATAGCAAATGCAAACACCAATTTGGAGCCAAGGTAGCCTTGTTTTTGAAGGGTGATTGCTTCGTTAATCACACCTGAATGATAAATCTCGATCTCTGGTGTAACATTGTGTTGCTTGATGGCAAGCGCCAGTTTTCTAGCAAGTGCGGGGCTATTGATAAATGGTTTATCGCCATGGTTAACCGAACCACAATTAAATGAGGCTATTTCTGGGCTGTACTGAAGATGATTCCATGCTTCTTCTTCTGGAAAACCTTGTGGAAGGTTTAGACCGGATGTGCTCAGGTTGAGGATAATGTTGGAACGCTCACGGACACGCTCAATAATTTCCCGCCAAACGTTGCTATCATAGCTTGGCATACCAGCTTCATCACGAGCGTGGATATGGGCGACACTGGCACCAGCCAAACTACATTGCACTACAGCATCGGCAATTTCTTTTGGGGTATGTGGGACTGCAGGGTTCTTACTTCTGGGAGTTATTCCGCCATTTACGGCAGCAGTGATGATCAGATTTTCCATAATTTTTGAGCTTCTATGTTATGCATTTTGATTGATAATATAGATGCCAAGTAAAATAGAGGTCCCTAAAAAAAGGGGATTGAAGCTGTATGATCACTCCCTTTATGTGGGCGACTGTCAGGTGAATACCGGCGTTGTTGCCCAAATAGGTCATTGAAACGCCATTCCCCCAGCCCCAAGGGATAGCTACACGAGCGGCTTTCTTACAGGCAGACCCAGGGCGTTGAGTTTGTTCAAGACGCTCACATACGCCATTCGCCCACCTGACCGTTGTAGCTACTCAGGCTGATTTTCCCTGTCATCAATTGCTTGAAGCGAAACATCGCCGTCTCGGCCAGTGACCGCCGGTGATAACCGGATATCTGTTTCCAGTGCGCCAGCCCCGCCTTTCTCATCACCACGCATGGCCCGCTGGCCACAAGCCGGCGTTCTGTCGCGGGGGGATGCAGGCGGTGGCGCCTTTGTGTGTTATCACCTGATGGCAGACCTTCGTATCGAAGGCACCATCCCCATAGACGGTGCCCAACCTGCGTCGCAAGGGATTGAGTAACGTTGGCAGTACCTCGGCATCATGGACGCTTTCCAGGGGGACCTCGGCGGCGGCGATATCATGGGTCGCTGGGTCCACCGCCAGATGCAACTTGCGCCATACCCGGCGCTTGTCCGGCCCATGTTTTCGCACTTTCCACTCGCCCTCACCAAACACCTTGAGGCCGGTGGAATCGATGACCTGGTCGGTGATGTTCCCCTTGGGAAGGGGGCGATATGCCACCGTCACCGTGCTGGCCCGCTTGCTCACGCAGCTGTAATCGGGGGCGCATAGTGGCACATTTATCAGTGAAAACAACGAGTCGAGCAAGCCCTGAGTCGCCCCTCAGGGAGAGGCTGAACACCCCTTGAGCATGAGAAAGGTGCAGATAGTCTGGTCGGTGTAGAGGGTGCTGCGTCCCCGCCGTCCATGGTGGTCCTGATGGAACCAGTTGTTCATGGCTGCGGCATCCACCCAGAAGGCCAGAGACCCTCGATGGATCAAGGATTTGTTGTAGTGTGACCAGTTGACGATAGGGTGACGGGATGTGCCCATGATGCTGACATAAAGGGGGGAGATGGTTGATCAGATCCCCCTTTATGTCAGAAGTTCCGTCTGGGCTGGCAGGATTTGGGAAACAACGCCGTGAATACCATCTCCATACACCTTTAGCAACGCCGATCCACAGATCACAGGCAGGTCCCAGATCATCTGTGGAATGAGAGCTGTGCAAGGTCTTTACACCAAGTTGCAACGCTTGATGGCTCGTCATTGATGGGTCCCACATCAGATAAGGTATTGGAAAGGAATTGGATGGGTCTTTTGGGTTGTTAGGGCGTTGTTGCCCAAATCGGTTTGGAACCGTTATTTACAGGTTTCTCATTGAATGTAGTGCCCAAAATACAAGCGCCAAAAGTATGTCAACAATAAACACTAGATAAAGTGTCGTTGAGTGTTAATAAATGTTGGCGAATGTTAAAAAGTGTTGCATGGATCACGCTTTGTAATTGATAGATTAATTTATTGTTGCCATTGGTGCCTCAGATGAATACCCTCCTCCTTCGGTTAAACTAGTTGCATTTCAACTGGGTGTATAGATGAATCTAGTGCATCTTTCTGCATGAATCATAAAATTGAGTCAAAATGAAAAAATTAACTGATGTGACACTGGTAAAGCGTGATGACATTCCATCAATACGAACAATTGAAGTCGACGGGGTAGAGCACTGGCTCGGTCACGTGAAAGATTTTATGAAGCAACCACATCTGCTGGATTTCCTTCCTGACGATAACCGAGTGTCTATGGCATGGGTACGTTTAGAGGCAGGTGAAGAGCTGGAACCGCACATTCACCCGGTAGAGTCGATGATTCTGATGTGTGAAGGTGGTGCACGGACCACTGGGGATGTGCAGGCAGAAATGAAAGCAGGTGATGCGCTTTTGGTTCCCCCTGGTAAGTTGCATGGGTTTAAAGGCGCTGAGCCAAATGGATTCTGGGGGCTGTCTTTACAATTTGATAGCCGCGGCTTGTATGAAGATTATTCTGACCCTTGGGCGACTTTCCTTCCCGACGATATTCATAAGAATTTTGGTGGCTCTGTAGCAGAACAACTGTTTGCTCGTAATGAGATCTACATGGAGCGCTTTGATAAACATAAGCTTTTTGCGTTAGCGAATCGCAAGCTGCTGGATAATCCGGTTGCTAAATCCAAGTTTCTCGATTGTTTTCAGGTATGGTCGGATCACTTTCAACGAATGGTGCTGTCTAGAGCCTCCACTCTGAATGACAAGGCCTACGAAGACATGACGATGTCGCACCTTGAAGAAGAGTTAGGACACAATCGCCAACTGAAAAACAATCGTCAGGATTTCGAAGTGGTTTTTGATCCGACGTTGGAGGCAGCAAGTTCATGGTTTGTGAGTCAAATGTACTCTTTGACTGATCTCGAAAAGGTCGTCTTGGTACATTTAGTTGTGGAAGCGTCAGCAGTCTTTTTCTACAAGCACATTAAACCTGCCTTAGCTGACTCCTCAACCAAAGAGCATTTTGAGCTGCATAGTGTGCTTGATGATGAGCATGTTCGTATGGGCTACGATTTTATCGCTTCGGCTGAGATTGAAGATAGCCAAGCCTTGTTTGAGGTCCAGAACAAAGGCTGGGCCATGCTGATGACGGTGATGTCTAGAATCGCGGATCTGACGGTCTACGCCAGCAACCTCAGTGTTAGCGTAGAGACTCATGAGGAATCTGTTGATGAAGCCATGGCCTAAGGAAGGCACACGCCGGATCCCTTCGGAAGTCTATACCAGTGATTCGGTTTACTCCCAGGAGATGGAATATATTTTTCAGGGTAACACTTGGAACTATGTAGGGTTGGCGGCTGAAGTCGCCAACCCGGGCGATTATATCCAGACTTATCTCGGTGAGACGCCCGTGGTGGTGGTACGTGACCGCGAAGGGGCTATCAATGTTTTGGTAAACCGTTGTCCTCATCGGGGAGCGAAAGTTTGTCATAACCAACAGGGTAACGTGAAATTGTTCGTCTGCCCGTACCATGAGTGGGCGTTTAATCTTCAGGGTGAACTGAGAGGGATGCCGTTTAAGAATGGTATTGATGGTAAAGGGGGGATGTCGGCGTCGTTTAACCCGGATGAACACGGAATGCAGCGGCTGAACGTCACGGTGCGTCATGGTGTAATTTTTGCCAGTCACTCATTTGATTTGCCGCAGTTTGAGGAATACCTCGATCCGGCCATGCTTGCCTATTTTGATCGGGTGTGTGATGGCAGGGCGCTTAAGGTTATCGGAAAAATGCGACATCGCGTCAACTGCAATTGGAAATTGCAGGTTGAAAACGTCAAAGATCCCTTTCATGCGGCATTACTGCACTCGTTTTTCAAAAACTTCGGAATTTGGCGTTCTGATCAGAAAACCAGTGTCGAAGTGTGTCGAACCGGGGCACACAGTGTACTTGTGAGTACTGCTTCTTTTCAGTCGCGCCAGAACGAAGAAGCTGCACCGAAGGTTAGGCTCAAAGCGCCTCAGCTAATTGACCATCAGCGTGAATTTGAGCATGGAACTGGGGCGATTATGACGATTTTCCCAAACCTGATTATGCTACAGCAGCTCAATTGTCTGGCAATGCGACATGTTATCCCGGATGGGCCGAGTGCCTGTATTAAGGTCTGGACGTTCTTTGGCTATGCGAATGAATCTCAAGCGCTCACGAAACGCCGGCTGCTACAGGCCAACTTATTGGGGCCGTCCGGACTGGTGACCATTGATGACAATGAAATCTTAGCGGTGACGCAAGATGGCGCCAAAGGAAGCCCTCGGTCGGATGTTGTTCTGGAGGCCAGTACGGGAGAGTCGAGTGAGGATCATATGATGACTGAGTCGGCGATCCGTGGATTCTACCGATATTATAAAGAGGTATTGCACTTTGAGTAGTTTACAAAGAGACCTCACGCTTCAGGCGGCTGTGGCTGATTTTTATACTGCTTATCACGATACTCTTGAGCAAAACGACCTGATGGAATGGGTAACATTCCTCGCCCCTGATTGCCTCTATAAAGTGACGTCTCGTGAAAACGTTGAACGCGGGTGGCCCTTATGTTTTGTGTTGTGTGAAAACCAAGGCATGGCATACGACCGGGCCGCAGCATTGCAGGATTCTATCTATTTCCGGCAGCGCGTTCAGCAGCACATGGTATCAAACCTGCGCATCACCGAAGTGGAACAGCAAGGATCATGCATACTGGTATCTGTCACGAGCAGCTTTACGGTATATGAGAGTATTAATGGCCACGAGGCATCCCTGCTGGTAACGGGTAAAACATTGGACATCTTGATAATGAGGGACGCGCAGATTGCCTTTAAACAAAGGATCTGCATCTGTGCCCCCGACATTATATCTGACTCAATTATCTACCCCCTCTGATCTGTCCAAATACTGACTGGAAAAAATAACATGTGCCATTTACCAATGTCTGAGTTGACGGTAGTGGATTTAACGCGTCATAGAGCTGGCCCTGTGACGTCCCGGCTTTTTGCTGACTGGGGCGCGGTCGTGATTAAAATCGAAGAACCGACCGACCGTGGTGACAGTATGGGCGGGTCACGAGAAGGATTTGATTATCAAAACTTACACCGGAACAAGCACAGTTTATCGGTGAATCTCAAGACTGACGAAGGTCAGATGATCTTAAAGCGTCTCGTGGCAAAGGCAGACATTGTACTTGAAAACTTCAGGCCCGAAGTGAAATTCCGCTTAGGTGTGGATTATGAGTCTCTTAAGACGATTAATCCCCGAATTATCTGCGGCAGCATCAGCGGCTTTGGCCAGCAAGGTCCATGTGCCAGTCGGCCTGCAGTGGATCAAATCATACAAGGTGTGTCTGGCATCATGTCTCTTACCGGAACTTCGGATACGGGACCATTGCGCACAGGCGTTGCTATCGCGGATGTAAGCGCCGGGATGAATCTTGCCATTGCGGTGTTAATGGCTCTTTATCAGCGTGAGCGGACGGGCGAAGGGCAATGGGTGACAACGTCATTACTGGAGTCGACCTTAGCGATGATGGACTTTCAGGTTGCCCGGTGGCTCCATGATGGGACACTGCCGCAACGGATGGGGAATGATCATCCTACATTAATGCCTACAGGTATTGTGAAAACGCTCGACGGAGAAATAAACATTGCTGCAGCAGAGGATGATAAATTCTCCATTCTGTGCGAATTGTTAGAACTGGGCGCATTGTACGAACGCCCTGAATATCAGGACATTCACGCACGATCGAATAATCGTGTTGCATTGATGGCTTTGATTGAATCAGTAACGAAGAACCATAAGAGTGATGATCTCATTTTCTGGCTGAACGAAAAAGGCATTCCCTGCGGCCCTGTCTATGATGTTGGCCAGGCTATGTCCAATCCTCAGTTGGATGCCCTCAATATGAAGTGTTCTGTTACCCATTCACGTCTGGGTGAGATGTTGTTGGTGGGCCAGCCGATACAGCTGGGAGCCTATCCTGCGTTTGACGTTGTCAGACAGCCGGCACCAGAGCATGGTGAGCATACGCGACAGTTGTTGACAGATTTCCTTGCGTTTACGCCTGAACAGGTCGACAGCTTTGAAAAGAACAGGAGCATTTCTCTCTCTGAAAAACAGTCGGTAAGGAGCCATGATGAAGCCCTTATCTAAGTATTTTTCGAGTCTTGAGGGAATGCCTTGGTTTGGGTTGGTATTACTGTGGCTGGCTGGAGCCGGGACCCGGCTAACGATTCTGGCAACTCCGCCAGTAATTTCACAGATTCATGCTGAAATGGCTCTCACGGAAACTCAAGTCGGGGTGCTCTCTGGTATTCCCCCTATCTTGTTTGCGGCAGCCGCGATTCTGGGGGCACTCCTGATCTCAAAAACCGGGGCCCTCAAAACCCTCGTGGCGGGATTGTTGATCACAGGTATCGGTTCTGGACTGCGTGGGTCCGTGGATACGGCTATGGCCATGTACCTGGCGACTTCTGTTACAGGGTTAGGTGTGGCGTTGATGCAGCCGGCGTTGCCATCCATCGTCGCCAACTGGTATCCCAAACATATCGTGTTTGCAACAGCTATTTATGTGAATGGTATGTTGCTGGGAGGTGAGGTGATTCCCGTGGCGATCACCGATACCTTGCTGGTCCCTTGGCTGGGCACTTGGCGGGAGGCTTATCAGTTTTGGGCCGTTGTCTCGTGGTTGATCGCTGGTCTGATTTATTTTGGCGTGCCCCAAAAGAATGCCGCTGGTCAGCAATTGGGGAGCGGAACCAAATGGTGGCCTGATTTCCGACAAAAAAACCTCTGGAAACTGGGGCTGATGATGGGATGTGTGAATGCCACGTATTTTGCGACCAACTTTTTTATTCCCCGGTTTTTGGATGAAATCGGTGCAGCATCACAGACGTCGTCAGCATTGATTGCATTGAATCTTGGGCAGATACCCGCTTCCATACTTTTGTTGATGGCCAGTGGTTCCGTGGCGAAGTCCCGTATGCCTTATCTGTTGTCCTCTGCTGGATTGCTGGGTGCCTTGGCGATGGTCGTACTCTACCAGGCTCAGGTTATCGTTCCCGCAGCAGCGATCGTGGGCTTCTTCTCTGCCATCGTCCTGATTTTGATGCTTGGACTTCCAAGTGCGGTGAGTCAGGCCAATGAGGTCCATCGTGTATCGTCACTGATGCTGACCGTTGGCTACGCCTGCGCCGTGATCACCCCAGTGGTAAGTGGATTTTTATGGGACCAGACCGGCCACCCTGAAAGTGCTTTTTATCCCATGATGTTGTGTTCAGTGATGCTCTTCTTGTGTGCAACGAAACCTATTATTGATAGCTCGGCAACCGACAGCATGGCTGTGAAGTTGAACGAGACGACTGGAGACTAAAATGAGCAGTAACCCTACGTTTACCTTGAAAAAATTGAGTCCTTTTTTTGGCGCAGAAATTTCCGCCCTGGACATGCGGGAGAACCTGAGCGATACGACAATTGCGCAGATGGAGGAAGCATTGTGTGAGCATGAAGTGCTGGTTTTCCCCGATCAATTCCTGTCGTCGGAAGATATCCTAAGGATAGGGCGATATTTTGGTGAGCTCACGGTACATCCCTTTGCTGAGAACAGTGAAGAACATCCGGAACTCATTGTCTTTGATTACAAAGATGGTAACCCACCAGTATTGACCGACCGGTGGCACACGGATGAGTCCTACAAGAGTTGCCCTCCCAAAGCGACCATGCTTTATTCACGCGTTGTGCCTGAAATCGGTGGTGATACTTGCTTTAGCAGTATGACGACTGCATATGAATTTTTGTCCAAAAAAATGCGTGAATACTTGCAAGGGTTAGAAGGCATTCACGATTTCTCACCTTACAAGTATCTGTTTCCTGAAACTGAAGCGGGACAGGCGATCTTGCGTCAGAAAGAGCTGGAATATCCGCCAATGGCTCACCCGGTTATTCGAGTGCACCCAACCACCGGGAAAAAAGCACTCTTTGTAAATCAGAGTTACACCCGGGTAATTCAGGGAATGACACAGCGTGACAGTGAAGCGTTACTGACGCAGCTGTTCAACGCTACGTCTGTGCTTGAGTATCAATATCGCCATCACTGGAAACCTAATATGCTGGTGCTGTGGGATAACCGCTCGGTGCAGCATGCTGCTGTCCATGATTATTACCCGAATCATCGTCATATGGAGAGGGTGACTATTGCAGGTGACAAGCCAATCAGTGCGGTGCCTGCGACTCAAGTGGAAGAACTGCAGACTTTCAAGGTACCGCGCTACGATCACAACGATTCGCGACGGGCGCGTCGTCAGTTTGAAATCGAAACAGATTAATACTTTCCTGCCTCGGGAAAGCATCTCTTAGAGGCTGTTAACTTTTCATGATCCTTTGTTGTCTGGGAGGAAAGTGTTTTTCCAAACTGAAGGGTATGCCATTAAATACGCGACGAAAACAGTCAGTAGAGAAAATGGCCTGCGACACCGAGAAACACTTTGAAGCGGGCAGGATTGGCAGGGTTTTTTGCCCGTTATCCAGCATTGTCGCTGCTCATGCGGCATGGCCACGGCATACAGGCTCTGCCTCGCAGAAATTAACAACTAACGATTGAAAAATAAGCTTGAGAGATCAGCAGTCTCAGGCTTCTATTCACATTTTCGTTAAGGGCACGAGTTATGAACGATATAGAGTCCATCAGTGTTCACCAGGCGGTCAAAACTGCCAAGGTGTCCTCTTTTCATATTTATATTCTATTGCTGTGTTTGAGTATTCTTATTCTTGATGGTTTTGATACTGCATTGATGGGGTATGTTGCGCCCGCGATTATCGAGCAGTGGGGAATTGCCAAAGCTGATCTGGGACTGGCAATGAGTGCTGCCCTTATCGGCCTGGCGCTCGGGGCGATTGTGTCGGGACCTGTCTCAGATCGGCTGGGCAGAAAGCCGATTATTGTTTTGTCTGTGATCGTATTTGGTGTGTGTTGCATCGCCACGACACAGGCCAGCAACGTGAATCAACTGGTATTCTGGAGGTTGTGCACCGGTATCGGGATAGGGGCAGCAATGTCGAATGCGCTGACCATTATTTCGGAGTTTGCCCCAGAACGATACAAATCTCTGATGGTGAATGCGGTGTTCTGTGGTTTCCCTTTTGGTGCAGCATTAAGCGGCGTGCTGGCATCCTGGCTTATCCCGAATCTGGGTTGGCACAGTGTGTTCATCTTTGGGGGAATGCTGCCGTTGCTGCTGCTGGTCCCGATCATCCGGACGCTGCCAGAAAGTATTCTGTTTCAACTGAGCCAGCCTGGCGCAGAATCTAAAATTCGAAAGACTGCCCGTCGACTGTTAGGAGAAATGCGCGTCAATCTTTCTGTCAGTCCAACGCCAGTGTCAGATTCAGCGACAACCCCAATCAGGGATATCCTCTCGCCGTCAATGTTACCTGCGACGCTGTTGCTTTGGCTTGCTTATTTTATGGGGCTGCTCATTTTTTATGTGGTTACCAGCTGGATGCCGACTCTCATTGGGGAAGCGGGTTATGATTTGCAGCATGCGGCATTTTTGACTGCATTGTTTCCGCTGGGTGGAGCTGTGGGCACCATTGTTTCTGGGCTGTTAATGGACAAAGTAACACCACACAAAATTGTGGCGTTCAACTACTTCATGACGGGACTGTTTCTGTTCTCAATTAGTTTTGTATCAGACATCTATCTGTTGGGATTATTTATTTTGTTGGCGGGTACTGTCATGAATGGGGCGCAGGCTTCTATGGGATCCATCGCAACGCTTCATTATCCGACGTCTTCAAGAGCGACAGGCGTGTCATGGATGCTCGGAATGGGCCGCGCGGGTGGTATTGTCGGTGCCATGATAGGGGCGTGGCTCTTCCAGTTTGGTCTGGACTATAAAGGGATATTTAAAGTATTGCTTATTCCCAGTCTGTTTGCAGCCCTCGCACTGCTGGGGCTGATGTTAACGCTGAAATGGAAAAAACGCCGTTTATCCGAGAGCGCATTGACAGAAAGTGAAGCCTGTTTATGAGCAGCCTGTATTCTCATCAGCCACAGTCTTCCCGCGATGGGGTGGATCTGCCGCTCATGTACGGTCAGGGACGAGAAGATGTTAGGGTTGACCTCAACGCCTTATCAATTCAGCCCTCTGATAAGGTCTTGGTCATTAGTTCCGGTGGTTGTTCTGCACTTCGGCTGTTGGCTGAAGGACCTGCATTGATGACGTCGATTGACTTAAATCGTACGCAAAACTATCTGCTTGAACTCAAGCGAGCTGCGATCAGGGTGTTTGATCGCTCAACTTATATCAAATTTCTCGGGGAAAAAGACGCTTCCCCGCTGGAGCGGCAGGGTTTATTGGATATGCTCTGGGATGACTTGTCGGATGATGCGACTGCTTACTGGAAAACACATCGCAGGCAGGTGAATCGCGGGGTCAACTATGCTGGCCGGACGGATCGACTGAGTCGTATCACAGGGCTGATCCTGCGCTATCTTACCCATTCCCCTAGAGTCTTTGATGAGATTATGGCTCTTCAAACGCTCGAGGAGCAGCGAGCTTACTTCAGAGAACGATTCAATAATCGGCGCTGGCGGGCATTCTTACGCCTGTGCCTGAATTCGTACACATTGCGACGAATTTATGGTGAAGGGTTCTCAAAATACCTGGCTGACGATGCTACGTTGTCTCAGCATCTGGAACGTAAGATAGAAAAAGCCTTTTACTCAACCATGATAAACAAGAATGGTTTGATGACCCAGTTGCTCTTTGGCCGCCCTCCAGCTGAAGGCACCTGTGCGCCTTATCTTACTGATTCTGTGTATCAACGGGTAAAGCAAAACCTTGAACAATTGCATGTGGTCAGTGCTAACCTTTTAGATTTCATCGCTCGGACCGACCTGCAGCAAACCTATTCCAAAGTTACGTTATCAAATGTCATTGAATGCGTTCCTCAAGATACTTTGCAGCTGTTTTTTATACAGCTTTCTGCATTTTTGCCCAGTGGAGGTGTGGTAGTGATGCGATCGATGATTGGTCACCAGAAGCACTATCTTCCTCCGGAGCTCGAAATTGATCACAGCCTGAGCGAACAGCTCACGGCTCAAGAGCAAACGTACATGTACTCCAACGTGTCGGTAATCAAGAAGCGATAACGCTTATTTAAGAGCAGAGTGACTATATGAATATCACAAAGTTGAAGGCTGCAATTGACTATGCGGCTAACCGTCAATTTTATCATCAACATTGGAACGGTGACGTGGATTTGGCAACGCCAGAATTGACCGTAGCACAGTTTCAGCAGATTCCTGTAGTGCGAAAACACCATCTGCGGGATCACTGGGAGGACATCATGGAATACGGTGATGTGACTGATTTTGTGAGCTCATCGGGCACGACTGGCCGCCCTGTTGATGTACCAGTGCATCGTTTGCAAGAGCAGATCTGGGTGAATTCGGTCGGTCGGGTCTTAAGTGAAATGGGGGTTCAACCCGGCGATTTTGTGATCCAAATGTTGAGCAATAACGATATGTATACGCTGGGTATGCTGGTGTGCCAGGCAGCAAAACAGCAAGGGGTTGGTGTTTTTCGCTGCTCGCCCCAGCGTGTGAACCGATTGGTCGATATCATGAAATACCATCGCCCTAAATTTATCGTCGGAAATCCACTATTCCTGCTGGAGATTGCTGAGCGGCTGGGGGACGCTTTTCCAAGCAAAGATTTATTACCTAAGGTAGCGTATCTGGCAGCCTGTGCTTCTTTTGATGCCAATAACCATCTAACCGCGGCTGCGCAAAAAGTGAAGGAGGTTTGGGGCTTCGAATTAATGCTCAACGAATACGGATGCAGCGAGATCGGATCCATCGGATTCGAATGCAATCAACACAACGGTTTTCACATTAATGATGATTACTTACATGTGGAGCTTCTTAATCCAGAGACGGGCCGACCTGTGAAAGAGGGCGAACCGGGCGAAGTGGTCGTCACCACGTTGACCCAGCCGCGGGGATTTGCGGCGGTGCGTTACGCGACAGGAGATATTGCCAGCGAATTGTCAACACAGCGTTGCACTTGTGGTCGCTATGGTCCAAGACTGGGGGCGATAATAGGACGCGTCGATCATCAACTGAAAGTCAAAGGTCAAAATATATATCCAGAATTTGTCCTGGATATTGTTGAGTGGCAGGCGTGCACCGATAAAGCTGTACTTGTCCGGTATCGAGATTCGCTCGAGAGAGATACGGTTGTCGTGTGTGTCGAACTAAACAATGACTACCTGGACAAACCGGCGCAGGCAGAAAAACAGCTGTCTGAGGCTTTAATGAAACATATCGCTGTCGGCCCTGAAATTTGTATCGTGGAACATGGAACTATTGCAAGAGTCACTGCAGCTCAAATGTCGCAGTCTAATGGCGTAAAAGTACCGCGATTGATAGACCTTGATAGTGAACAACGCTGGTCAGAGCTCCCATCGTGTCAGAAGTCCCGTCTGGGCTAGAAGGATTTTGGCAACATCGTCGGGCAGGTCCCACATATTTTATGGAACGAGCTGTCCAAGGTCTCTGCACCAAGTAGCTGATCTCGATTGCTGATTATTGATGGGTCCCACATCAGATAAGCTATTGGAAAGGAATTGGATAGGTCTTTGGGATGGCAGTAATAATCTTGGGACCTGCAATATCTCTTAGAACGCCCCAAAAGGGCAGATACAAAGCGCAGGTTTTTGCAGCCTCGTGTTTAACATCTGTGGTGTCATCACCAAGAAAGAGGAAGATTCATGACACAACAGAACATTTCCCGCATGGCAGAGGCATGGCGAACAATCAGTCGCAAGCAGGCAACTCAAGCAGATCGGGATAACGCCACCCGTATGGCACTACAGCAGTGTGGGGAGTATCTCATCGCCATCCATGACATGGCGGAGATTGAGCAGAGACGCTACGAGTTTTTAGCGAATCGACTCTGTGACTATTTTTGGCAACACAATCGAGCATACCGAACCAAGCAGACCCCCGGTTATCCGGGCCATTTCGGTTGCAGGGCGCGGGTTCGTCAATTCAAGCTGGAATGCCACTGGTACTACAACCAATTCATTGAGCAGCCAAAAGGATCGGGGAAGCACAAGGTTCTTAGCCATTACCTGCCACGCAATGGTCAGTTCTCATATTACAAAGCGACATTTACACCTGCACATGACTGGGAAAAACCAGTCATTTTGGCCACAGAGGAGGGCTTTGCCCTGATACGCCAACTCAATGATCAGTTGATGCAGATGCGTCGGCTGTCTCGAAGCAGCCAACGGCTGCTAGGTACGCTGATCCAGCACCTCGATGAGATGGAAGTTCTGTCATGACGCGGCTCTCAGCGAAAACTAATTACAAAAGCGGCGGTGGTTCCTGAGCAAGCCACCGTGTAGGTAGTTTCCCGTACAGCCTCAGGGGATTTATGAGTTCTCGGCTATGATGGGGTCGAAATGCACCCTGGGGCTATCTATATGAAAAATAATATAAAGCTAGTCAACTGGCGGGCCCCATAACACCGAGTATCGCGGACGAGCTGCGCTTTTGTAAAACTCTGCAATTGAACTTTGTTCTGAAAGGACAAAGTCACATAAAAATCAATAGCTTATTGATCAACCTGACCGCGTGATGCATAGTTTTCCATACCATGTGGAGGACGTTTTATGAACAGCATCGTAATTTTGGTCACTCTATTCCTTTTCCTTCTCGGCGTTGCGGTAGCTGCTGCATATCTCTACAGAGAGAAACTTAAAATTTCACAGGTAAAAGATGCGGATCGAAAAAACCGGTAGAACATCCAAACCAGAGCTCCTATGTAGCTCACTGTGGGTTGCTACAACACCTCAGGTCATTAATGTTGCAGCCCTGCTTAGGCGTTCTGCCCAGTAAGAGTAAAAATGTTCGCCATGCACATATGCTCAATATTTTCAATCAGATAGAGGCATGGCGTTGCTTTTTATAGGATTCATGGCACCCTAGGCCAGGCCCCACACGAGACATGTAAATGATGAAAAAACTAACCACCATAATCGTTGCAACCGGGCTGGGGTTGGCCTCTGGTTGTGCCATGACACCAAATAGCTACCAGTACAAGACAGACCACAGTCGCGCCTACAACATCGCCGAGGCTGGTGGTTTGATTACTGGAATTAAGGATGCAGCTGTGCCACGTGACCAGTTGGAACGCATGACAGATACCAAAACCTTTGGTGCAGCTTATGTGATGTCCGGCTATATCGCTCCCAGTGTGGGAGGCCTATCAAACTGGCAAGGTGGGGTAGTCAACATGGCTAATTGGGCGTTTGGCCCCAAGCAACATGGTGCCCGGAATAGCTTGATAGCCTGGATGTCTGTAAAGGAGGCCGTATCGTCAGCCGATGCTCAGACCAGATTGATTTCGCATGTGAAGCTTTCTATCGAGTCATCTCTGACCGAACTGGGTGTAAAATTCGACCTGCTGTACGACAAAGATGGCAACCTGACATATCATTTTTACAGCAACGAATGGGATTGTCCGACTTGGACCAACGGTAAAAGCAAGGTCTCGGATATGTGTTCTATTAAGGTACGAATCGTAGAGCCGAATCAAGACAAGGCACCAGCCTTTATTACTGGAGTTCAAGGTAATGCTTATGCATTCACTTCCGGCCATGACACGGAGTTTAATTTTATTAACGTTACAAATGGAGCGGATAGCCACGCACCAGAACAAGCCGTATACAGCAAGCTCAGTGAGAAGCTACCAGCTTGGGCTTTCCTGTACCTAGCACCTCAACAAGTCAAAATGAATAATAGCGACAAGATCGTATTTCCCTACCTGCTTGAAAAAGGGAAACCAGAGCTCTTTGTCTTCCCCTTCTGATAAAACATCGCACCACTGGCCGCTTCCGTGCGGATTTTTGTTCGTTTGCAAGCGTTGTGGCACTCAGGAAATATGTACTCTCTTTAGGCCGCAACCAAGACAGCCCAAATAACTTCATATGTGAAAATTTTCAGCCGTGAGTACTAATGCTACCGACTTTACTAATAAACATTACCATATACCTTAACTCAAAAATCATTGCTTGCTTAGGATTGCATTTTATCAAATCACGATAATATGAATGTGACACATTAAAGGAGATCACCATGAAAGATTTAATTAATATATTTTTGATGGCTGTTGTTGTCCTTGGCTGGGCAATGCTTGAGGTCACTGGCTGTGGTTATGCCGTTTTAGCCATCCCAGTTGTTTACTGGCTCAAACCCGTGCTGGATCTGCTCCACAAGAACTACTGGGTGGGCCTTGCCTTCTGGGGGCTGATGGCCTTGTTTGCTTGGCAGGGAGCTCTTATTGGAGGGATGTTCTATGGCTTGCTCGCTGCACCACAGAACGAGGCTACGGGTAATGCAGTCAGAAAAAAAAGCCCGATCCGGCTTGTTTCCAATGGCTATGACATACAGACCGGGGAGTACGTTGTCTCACCTTTTTGGTAATGCGTCGGTCAGTTGAAGGAGAGCAGTCTGACTGGATTTCCCCTTAGGACTGTCTCTTATATATCGGTCCCCGGGCATCGCTCGGGGATTTTTCTTAACTATTGCGCCGTCCGTGATTTCACCTAGAGCTACAAGCTAAGTCGACGCAAAAAATTTCACATGTGAAATTTCTGACAGATTAGCGAATCAAAAAATAATACGGTAATAGCCAAGAAATGGTGGAATAGTCTACATCAAGCAAGTTTGTATCATAAGCATCTGTTTTTATAGTAAAAATTATTTTTTCGCTTTGCCCGAAAAAGGCACTTCCAGCGACGATGTTTTCTACATACAACATTCAGAATGCTCCTGCCAACACATGAAAAACCAGGAGGATGTATGGCTGAAACACAAAATAGAACATTGCTAACGATGGCTGAGGTCGCTGAATTGACTTCCCTTTCACAGTCGACAGTACGGCGCCTTGTAAAATCAGGAATCTTACCTGTCCCCATCAGATTAGGCCCCACCGGACGTTCAATTAGATTCAAGCTGTCAGACATTCAGCGGTATCTAAATAACATTTGAGGGAGGTGCTTATGGAATTTCGATTACTGCCGGATGCACTGGAATGCAGGGAATCCGAACGCTGGGTCAAGCTCGGGGGTTATATCAGCGTGCTGGCTCGAACACGCTCTTCAGATCAGAGACGCAGCTACGGCATTTTACTGGAGTGGAAGAACCTGGACGGTGTTCAGTTGCAAGATATTGTCCTCATTCGGAATCTCCAGGGTGATAACAGCAGGCTGGTTCGGGAAATGCTGCTCGACTCAGGCTATCCATTGGAGCTAAACCCTCACGCTTGGCCACGTATCCAGCGTTATCTACTCGATGAGATCCAACGTGCGGAACCTGCGATCTGTGTTGAACGAACCGGGTGGCATCAAGAAGGTTTTGTCACTCCTGGCTGGAGCGCCCACAGAGATCGCACAAAGTTGTATCTGCTCCGCAAGGGGATGGATATGGAACTGCGGTCATCTGGCTCGCTGGAACAATGGCAGGAAGAAATTGGCGAGGTCTGCATTGGTAATCCGCTGCTGATTTTTTACTGTGGAGCCGCTCTGAGTGCACCTCTGCTCAGCAGCTCAGGTGTCGAAAACACGATTTTCCACATATATGGTGATTCAGGGTCAGGCAAATCTACGGCCTTGAAGGTCGCAACGTCAGTGCTAGGTGATGAATCGATCATGAGAACATGGTTGAGTACTGCGAATGGTCTGGCTGCGGCCGCAGCACTTCACCACGATGTCCCGCTCTTTCTGGATGAATTATCTCAAGCAAGGGCCGAGGATGTGGATACTGCCGTCTACTCCATATGCAACGGTCGACCCAAGCTCAGAGCCAACGAAACTGGCCAGCTGGCCATAGGCGAACCTTGGCGAACCATTGCCTTATCTAACGGAGAGGTGACACTGGAGGAGCATATGGCGCAACTGGGTAAAGTACCGCTGGCTGGACAGCTGAGTCGGGTGGTTGAAATACCCGCTGTTGGTCAACACGGCGTGTTTGATACGCTCCATGGTCACAATGGGCCAGATTTGCTGGCAGATGAATTGCAGCGACGCTGCAAGCGTTACTATGGATCCCTGTTTTCGGCATGGATAAATCGACTAGCTGGCTACGATGAAGCTGAACTCACTCGCAAGGTTTTGCAGCACCACTCGTATCGCTGTGCACTCATGAAGGAGAATGCCGAGACTCTCTTGGGCTACCATATTAGCCCCCAGGTGATGCGGGTAATTCGTCGGTTTGCCCTAGTTGAGGCCGCATTGGTCATGGCTAACCAGTTCAATCTCCTACCGTGGCTCGATCACCACTCTGCGAATGCTGTTGAGCACTGTTTTAATCTATGGCTAAAAAACCGCGGTCATGGTCTGGACACTGAGGATTACCGTCTGTTCTGTATGCTGAAAGCGGCCATACAGGGCTGGGGTCCGTATATAAGACCCCTGGAAGGCCGACTGAGCTCTAGTGTTGGTTACAGTCGAACGTATCAAGGGGAGTCGCAATGGCTCGTCAAAACTGACGTGCTGAAACAAGCGCTGAATTTGCGCCCTCAATACCGCTCACAGATGCTGCGATTAGTCAAAAGAGATTGGTTGCAATTCAATGAGTTAGATAGATTGACTCTCAAAGTCGTACAGGAGAAAAAATCGGCCCGCTATTTTGCCATCTGGCCAGAACGTATCAAGAGAGGCCTGACCGAGCTGGAGGTGGATTAATGGATTTCCCGGTTTTCCCAGTTCTACCGACTCTGTTGTGAGGTGACAGCATGCAAACCGTTTTTATGCTCTTGGCGCAATACGAGAAACCTGTCGTACCGCTTAAAGACATTTGTAGTGACTATTTTGGTCTGTCATATCAAACAGCCAGACAGCGGGCAAATGCCGGGATGTTACCCATCCCGACGTTCAGAACCAGCCAAAAGAGCGATTATCTGGTGCACCTGACGGATCTGGCCAGCTATATAGATCAGCAGAGAGAGAAAGAAGTGCGTAGGCTAACTGCGATCACGAAGATGGAGGCTCGAAGATAATCTTCTGGAAGGGCAAGCCCGCGAATCGCGGGCTTTTTTCATTTTGGTCTTTGTCAGTGGTCTGGGTCAGGTGGTAGACGCTCCTGCCAGCACAGCAAACAGAACAAGGAACGTACACAGGCAGAACAGTATGACGATGCTGCTACTCATGCCCCCTCCTCATCATTCGCTCTTAAAGTCTGGAGTGAGTATAATCAAAAGGTCACCGACATCAACATAAGCTATTGATGATGTTGAGTTTTGTATCTAACGAACAAAGTTGTCTGGACACATTCGCAGAGTAGACAAGAAGAGCTGAAAGGCTTGAGAACCCCCCTGATTAAAGCCGTTTTGGCAGCCACCTGCCCCATATCTGCCCCATGGAAATTGAAGGCCACGCCTGGTAAGGGCTAGAGAAAAAATCTCACCAATCCAGCATGGGGGCGATGGAGAAGCGCTGCGCCTGCATAAAAATCATCCGGGTTGGCAAAATAAGGGGCCGGATTCTACCACAAGGTGAGACAGCCTCAGAAAATGAATTTTGTCGCCGCGCACAGGGGGCCCTGTGATAGTATCCGGCTAATTGACAGGGTATCTGCGTGAACATGAATCAAGACCTACTTCTACAACGAGCGGAACGTCTCTGCGACCAGCGGGGGATCCGTTTCACCCCGACCCGGCGCCAGGTGTTCCGGCTGCTTGCCGCCCATGGTAATGCTATCAGCGCCTACGATCTGCTGGCCCAGTTGCAGCAGACCGAGGCACATGCCAAACCCCCAACCGTCTACCGGGCTCTCGATTTTCTGCTCGAGCAGGGGTTCGCCCACAAGGTGGAGTCGCTCAACGCCTTCATCTTCTGCTGCCACTTCGACCATGCCCATCCCATGCAGCTGCTGATCTGCGATCGCTGCAAGGAGGTGGTGGAGCTGCATGATCCCGCCATCGACAGCGCCTTTTCCGAGCAGGCTCGCCAGCATGGTTTTACTATTACCAACAAGACCATAGAGGCCCATGGTCAATGTGCTCGTTGCTCTGACACCGTAGGAAGTGAAGATGAAGGCTGATTTTGTAAACCCGTTCCTGCTCTCCCTACTCAATGTGCTCTCCACAATGGCACAGCTGGAGCTCAAACCCGGCGCACCCAAGCGCAAGACGGACGAGCTGGCGCGGGGGGATGTCTCCGGCCTCATCGGCATGGTGGGTCCGCAGACCCGGGGGTCGCTCTCCATCAGCTTCGAGAAGGGGCTGGCGCTGGAGATCATGCGCCGCATGCTGGGAGAGGCACCGGCCACCATCAACGAAGAGGTGACCGACATGGTGGGCGAGATCACCAACATGGTGACCGGCGGCGCCAAGCGCATGCTGGGGGAGAAGGGCTATGAGTTCGACATGGCGACCCCCATCATAGTCTCCGGTCCCAACCACACCATCACCCACAGGGCTGACGGTGCCAAGATCATGATGCCGTTCGATTCCGAGTACGGCCGTGCCACCATAGAGATCTGCTTCGAGTAACCGCCATGTGGACGATGCTGAAATGGAGTGTCATCGGGGGAGTCGTGCTGCTGATCCTGTCGGATATCCAGATCAGCACCTCCCTCTACAAGTACGAAGACAACAGCGTGCAGATCAACTTCCCGCGCTGGCAGAGTGAGCAGCCCTGGGGCACCCTGCGCTGGCATGCCGGCCAGGTCGAGAGCCACTGGTACGGGCTGGCCGGCAAACCCAAGCCGGCATCCGTGCTCTGAGCACTAACCCGATTTGCCATGTACCCGTTGCACAAATGAAAGAGGCCAGCGAAAGCTGGCCTCTTTTTCATGTCGTCGGGATGAGGATCAGGCGGCTTCGGCGGCCAGCTTGTCACCACCGCGCACCAGGGTGCCCAGGCCGCAGGCCAGCAGGGTGGGCAGCAACCAGGCCAGGCCCTTGTCGAACAGCGGCAGGAAGGCGAATGCATCCATCTTCATGCCGGCAGCACCCAGACCGTCCAGGCAGCCGAACAGGAAGGCAACCAGCAGCACGGAGCGGAACACCAGGCGGGGACGCCCGAAATAACCCTTCAGGAAGGTGACCAGCACCAGGGCCACGGCCACCGGATAGATGGCGACCAGCACCGGGATGGAGAGGCTGATGAGCTGGCTCAGGCCGACGTTGGCCACCACGGCGCAGACGACCCCCAGCAGCACCACCAGCTTCTGGTAGCTAACGCCGGTGAGGTTGTGGAAGAAGTCGGAGCAGGCGGAGATCAGGCCCACGGCGGTGGTGAAGCACGCCAGGGTGATGATGGCTGCCAGGATGAACTGACCCGGCTGGCCGAACAGGCTCAGCACATAGGCGTTGACGATGGCACCGCCATTGCTGACGTCGTTGGCGACACCGGCCGCGGTGTTGCCCAGCTGGAACAGGGAGACATAGACCACGGACAGGCCGATGGCGGAGATGATGCCGGCGATGGCCAGGTACTTGAACTGGCTCTGGTAATCGTGGATGCCTTTCTTGCGCAGCAGATCGACGATCAGGGCGCCAAACATCAGGGACGCCAGGGTATCCATGGTGTTGTAGCCTTCCAGGATCCCTTTCACCAGGGGGCTGTTCTGATAGTCGCCGGACGCGGCGGGCATGGTGCCCTGCGGTGCGACGAAGACGCCGACGGCCAGGGTCAGCAGCAGCAGCATCAGCACCGGGGTCAGGAATTTGCCGATAGCATCCATCAGCTTGCCCTGGTTGAGGGAGACCAGAATGGCCACGCCAAAGAAGACCACTGTGTAGGCGGCCAGGCCGGATTGACCCATGTCACCGAGGAAGGGCTTGAGGCCCATCTCGTAGGCCACCAGGCCGGTACGGGGAGCGGCGAAGGCCGGGCCTATGATGATGTAGATGGCGACGGCCAGCGCGGTGGCGACGCCGGTGGGCAGCAACTTGGTCATGCCGGCCCAGCCGTTGCCGGCCTTGGCGACGGCGAGAATGGTGATGAGGGGCAGGCCCACTGCGGTCACCAGGAAGCCCAGCATGGCCAGGGAGAGGTGCTCACCCGCCATGTAACCGGCCAGGGGCGGGAAGATGATGTTGCCTGCGCCCAGATAGAAGGCGAAGGTCATGAAGCCCAATCCGAGTACATCGGACAATGTGAGTGATTTCGTCAAGTTCAACCTCGTCTGTCTTGTAAACTATTGCTTGTTATAGTTTTTTATTGGTCAGTGACCGGCGTTGTTCAGGGGTAAAAAAAAGGAGCCCCGCTGCTTTTTTCATCGCCACCAGTGGTTTGAGCTGGTCTTGAGCGGGCGCTCGTTTGCTAGTCAGCATAATGATGTGAAAAAATAGTTCAAGGCGAAATTTACATCTTCAAATAGAAGGGGTGGGTTAGTTGGATATATCTGTCGGAATAGCCTCCGGCAGTAGAATGGATCACAATTTCACCCTGCTCGAACCTGCTTAATCCTCTGCCAAGTAGCAATAAAACGCGATTTGCCTCTTTCCCCTCCCTGGTGATAACAGCTGTATAACAAAGGCTGTACAGATCATAATCTGCCGAGATGCATAAAATTTCATCAGCCATGGCGGTGGGCAGCACCAGCGCCAGCCGCCCATCCTGACTCAGCAGACGACAGCTTGCCGCCAGCAGCGAATGGGGATCGAGCGCGCCAGTGTGGCGGGCGAGCGCCCTGGCCGGATCGCTAAATACCTGACCTGCAACGAAATAGGGCGGGTTGGAGACGATAAGGTCGTAAGAGGCCGCCCGATAATCCTGAATGGCGCTCTCTATGATGCTGACCCGGTCTGCCCAGGGGGAGGCCGCCACGTTGTCCCTTGCCTGCTCGGCTGCATCCTTATCCAGTTCCACCCCGTCGATCCGGCAGTCGTTCGTGCTGCGCTGGGCCAGCATCAGGGCGATGAGGCCGGTGCCGGTGCCGATGTCGAGGATCCGGCGGGCGTTGTCGACCGGCGCCCAGGCCCCCAGCAGTATGCCGTCTGTGCCCACCTTCATGGCACAACGGTCATGGTCGATGTGAAATTGTTTGAAGGTAAAACCGCTGCTACGCCCCATCTGACCCTCGTTGCTCGTCTGCCATGGCGAAAATGGTCGGCGATTATAGCGGCTAAGCCACAGTCGCCATAGGAGCCGGCGGCATAATCGCCTATAATCTGCCGTTTCCTTAATGACCGAGTATTGCCATGAGCCAGTCCTTTGATGATTTCGACCTGAATCCAGCCCTCAACCGGGCCTTGGCCGAGATGGGTTTCACCCGCCCCACCACCATTCAGCAGATGGTGCTGGAGCCAGCCCTGGACGGCCGCGATATTCTGGCATCCGCTCCGACCGGTACCGGCAAGACAGCCGCCTTCCTGCTGCCTGCCATGCAGCACCTGCTGGACTTCCCGCGTCGCAAGCCGGGCCCGTGCCGCATGCTGATCCTGACCCCGACCCGCGAGCTGGCGCTGCAGGTCAGTGCCCATGCCAGGGCGCTGGCGGTGCATACCCATCTCAGCATCGAGACCATCATCGGCGGTGTCAGCCATGAAGAGCAGTTGCCGGCCCTGACCAAGACCACCGACATCGTCGTGGCCACCCCGGGTCGCCTGCTGGAGTACATAGAGAAGGAAGAGTTCGAGAGCCACGACATCGAGGTGCTGGTGCTGGATGAAGCGGACCGCATGCTGGACATGGGCTTCATCAAGGATGTGAACCGCATAGTGGCAGAGGCCCGCTACCGCAAGCACACCATGCTCTTCTCCGCCACCCTGGAAGGGGCCGGTCTCGAGAAGTTCGCGAGCGAAATCCTCAACGATCCGGTGGAGCTGCATGCCGAGCCGCCCCGCAGCGAGCGCCGCCCCATCACCCAGTGGGTGCACCTGGCCGATGATGCCGCCCACAAGCTGGCGCTGCTGATCCACATTCTGAAGGATCCCCAGACCCAGAAGGCCATCGTCTTCGTCAAGACCCGCGAGCGGCTGGCGGAGCTCTCCGGCCAGTTGCAGGCCGCCGGCGTCCCCTGTGCCTGGATCCGTGGCGAGATGGAGCAGAGCAAGCGTATCGAGTCGATCCGCAAGTTCCATGAAGGGGAGGTACCCTTCCTCATCGCCACCGACGTTGCCGCCCGTGGCATCGACCTGCCCAACGTCAGCCACGTCATCAACTACGACATGCCCTACGGCACCGACGTCTACGTGCACCGTATCGGCCGGACCGGCCGTGCCGGCAATCGGGGCTGTGCCATCAGCCTGGTTGAAGCCCACGACATGGCCATGGTGGCCAAGATAGAGCGATACACCGAGGAGCGTCTCAAGCGCCGGGTGATCGAGGAGCTACGTCCGAGACACAAGGAGGCGCGGGTGCCGGTGAAGAAGAAAAAGCCGAAGGATGGCAAGAAGAAGAGCGCCAAGAAGAAAAAGAAGTAATGCCCATCGACGCTGCAACGGCCATCCTCGGATGGCCGTTTTGCTGCCTGTCACCCGGGCCCGTGCCGATGTGGTGATAAGCGCGCAGAAAAAAGCCGACGCATGAACGTCGGCCAACAAAAAGTGCTTACAACAGAGGATTCATAGGTTCAGACCCGGGGATCCCGAACTTGGTTCCCTCCATTTGTAATTAATTTTCAGCGCGCTTGAACATCAGGGTGCGATCGTCGGACTCTTGTGGCACGAAATAGTAGCCAGCCTCATTGAACCCGGTCAGCTGGGTCATCTCGGTCAGCCTGTGCTTGATGATGTGGCGAGCCATCATGCCGCGGGCCTTCTTGGCGTAGAAGCTGATGATCTTGAACTGGCCATTCTTCTCGTCCTTGAAGACCGGGGTGATGATGCGCCCCCGCAGGGCTTTCGGGCGCACCGACTTGAAATACTCGTCGGAGGCCAGATTGATCAGCACCTCGCTGCCCTGCACGGCCAGCGCCTTGTTCAGGTGCTCGGTGATGATGTCGCCCCAGAACTGGTAGAGATCCTTGCCGCGCTCGTTGTCGAAGCGGATCCCCATCTCCAGCCGATAGGGCATCATCAGATCCAGCGGTCGCAACACCCCGTAGAGGCCGGAGAGCATGCGCAGGTGCGCCTGGGCGAAGTCTAGGTCCGCCTCGCTGAAATCTTCCACGGCCAGGCCGGTGTAGACGTCCCCCTTGAAGGCCAGCAGCGCCTGGCGGGCATTGCTCGGGGTGAAGTCCGGCTGCCACTGGGCAAAGCGGGCGGCGTTGAGTCCCGCCAGCTTGTCGCTGATCTTCATCAGGCTGGCGATCTGATCCGGGGTCAGCTGCCTCGCCCTGTGGATCAGCCGGGCGGAGTGATCCAGCAGCTCGGGCAGGGTGAAACGGGAGGTCACCAGCGGCGACTCGTAATCCAGCGTCTTGGCCGGGGAAACCACAATCAGCATAACTGTCCTTTACTAGCGGTGACGCACGTCCCTCATTCATCCAGGGTCACGTTGTCGAGTGTGCCTGCACCCAGCTGCTCGCGACCCGACAGCTTGATCAGCAGTCGCAGGTCGTTGGCGGAGTCGGCATGGGCAAGGGCCTCACTGTAGCCAATTTGGCCGGCGCAGAACAGGGTGAACAGCGCCTGATCGAAGGTCTGCATGCCGAGCTCGCCCGATTTGGTCATCACCTCCTTGAGCCTGTGCATCTCGCCCTTGCGGACTATGTCGGTGATGAGCGGGGTGTTGAGCAGTATCTCGAAGGCGGCGACCCGGTGGCTGCCATCGGTGCAAGGCATTAGCTGCTGCGCCACTATGGCGCGCAGGTTGAAGGAGAGATCGAACAGGAACTGGCGGTGTTTCGCCTCTGGCACCAGATGGAGGATGCGATCCAGCGCCTGGTTGGCATTGTTGGCGTGCAGGGTGGCGAGGCAGAGGTGGCCCGTCTCGGCAAACTGGATGGCCAGCTCCATGGTCTCCTGGTTGCGGATCTCGCCGATGAGGATGACGTCCGGCGCCTGGCGCATGGAGTTCTTGAGGGCCACGTCGAAGGATTCGGTATCGATGCCTACCTCCCGCTGGGTCACCAGGCAGCGACCATGCTGGTGGACGAACTCCACCGGATCCTCCACCGTCAGTATGTGGCCATCGCCGTGCTGGTTGCGGTAGCCGATCATGGCCGCCTGGGTGGTGGACTTGCCGGCGCCCGGGGCGCCGACGAACAGCACCAGGCCGCGCTTGGCCATGGCGACCTCTTGCAGTATGGGGGGCAACACCAGCTCCTCGAAGGTGGGAATGCGGGTCTCGATACGGCGCAGCACCATGCCCGGCATATCCTGCTGCCAGAAGGCGCTGACCCGAAATCGCCCCAGCCCTTCGCGGTGGATGGCATAGTTTGCCTCCCGGCTATGCAGGTAGCGCTCGAAGTGCGCCTCGTCCAGACTCTCCCTGACCAGGGCCAGCGCCGCCTGCTTGTCCAGCGGCCCCCCCTCGAGTGGCACCAGGCGCCCGTTGACCTTGAGGGTGGGAGGGGCATCGACCGTGATGAAGAGATCCGAGCCCTTTTGTTCAACCAGTGCAGCGAGCAGAACATCCATGTTCATAGTGTCTCCTTGGGTGTGAAAGCATCTTAAATACTGTTGGGATCGGCCGCCTTGGCCCTGGCGTCCAGGGCGGCAACCACGCCCCGGTTGACGAGCTGCTTGAGGCTCTGATCCATGGTCTGCATGCCGTGGGTCATCCCGGTCTGGATGACGGAGTAGAGCTGGGCGACCTTGTCTTCCCGGATCAGGTTTCGCACCGCCGGGATCCCCAGCATGATCTCGTGGGCCGCCACCCGGCCGCCGCCGATCCGCTTGAGCAGGGTCTGGGAGATGACGGCCCGCAGGGACTCGGAGAGCATGGAGCGCACCATGTCCTTCTCCGAGCCGGGGAAGACGTCGATGATACGGTCTATGGTCTTGGCCGCCGACGAGGTGTGCAGGGTGCCGAACACCAGATGGCCCGTCTCCGCCGCCGTCATGGCGAGGCGTATGGTCTCCAGATCGCGCATTTCCCCCACCAGTATGATGTCCGGGTCTTCACGCAGGGCCGAGCGCAGGGCGTTGGCGAAACTCTTGGTATCGCGATGCACCTCGCGCTGGTTCACCAGGCAGCGCTTGTTCTCGTGCACGAACTCGATGGGATCCTCGATGGTGAGGATGTGGTGGTGGAAGTTGTCATTGATGTAATCGACCATGGCCGCCAGGGTGGTGGACTTGCCCGAACCGGTCGGGCCCGTGACCAGCACCAGGCCGCGGGGAAATTCCGCTATCTTGCGAAACATCTCCGGCGCCTCCAGATCTTCCAGAGTCAGGACTGTGCTCGGTATGGTACGGAACACGGCGCCAGAGCCCCGTGCCTGCTGGAAGGCGTTGACCCGGAAGCGCGCCATGCCGGGCACCTCGAAGGAGAAGTCCACCTCGAAATTCTCCTCCAGCTCCTTGCGCTGGTGGTCGTTCATGATGTCGTAGATGAGGGCGTGTACTTCACGGTGATCCAGGGCGGGCAAATTGATCTTGCGAACCTCCCCATCAACCCTGATCATCGGGGGAACCCCGGCCGAGAGGTGTAGATCCGAGGCCTTATGCTTTACACTGAAAGCCAATAACTCTGTGATATCCATAGATTTGTTATTCTCCCATCACAAGATCACGAACGAAATATGAGCCAGATTGCCCAGCACCTGCTTCAGGTAAAGGAACGTATTGTAGAGGCTGCACGGCGAGTTGGCCGTGGCGCCGATCATATCCAGTTGCTTGCGGTCAGCAAGACCAAGCCGCTTGAAGACATCCAGGCCGCCTATGCCGCCGGTCAGCGCCGCTTTGGCGAATCCTATGCCCAGGAGGCCGCGCTCAAGATTGATGCCCTGCGTGAGCAGGCCGCCTGCCAAGACATAGAGTGGCACTTTATCGGCCCGCTGCAATCGAACAAATCCAGGCTGGTGGCGGAGCGATTCGATTGGGTGCAAAGCGTCGATCGTGACAAACTCATCGAGCGCCTCAACAACCAGCGTCCAGCCGGGTTGGCACCGCTAAATGTCTGTCTGCAAATCAATATTAGCGGAGAGAGCAGCAAATCCGGTACGTCGGAGCAAGAGATTTTCCGGCTGGCCGCCCTGGTTGCCCAGAGCGAGCGACTGGTGCTGCGTGGCCTGATGGCCATCCCGGAGCACACCAGCGACGAGGCGGTGCTGGCCGCGCAGATGCTACGCATGCAGGCTCTGTTCACCGAGCTTGCGCAACAATACCCGAGCGTCGACACCCTTTCGATGGGCATGACCGAGGATCTCGAGGCCGCCGTCGCCCATGGCAGCACCATGGTCCGGGTCGGCACTGCCATCTTCGGTGCCCGTGATTATTCATGAACAGAAGCACGCGGTGCCGCCTCTCCTCGCCTTCGCCGGCGCGGGCACACCGCCGTATTGGAAGCCAATAACAGGAGTGTGTGATGCAACATAGAACCCTCGCCTTAATCGGGGCGAGCACGCAGGGCTCCGCAGTCATTTCATCAGCAGGAGTGCAAGATGCAGCATAAGAGAACCATCGCCTTCATCGGGGCGGGCAACATGAGCCGCAGCATCATTGCCGGTCTGATCCAGGCCGGTTATCCGGCCGGGCGGATCACTGCCGCCAACCCCAGCCGCCCAAAGCTGGACGCGCTGGCTGACCAGTTCGGCATTCGCATCACCCAGAGCAACGCCGAGGCGGCCCGTGAGGCCGAGGTCATAGTGCTGGCGGTCAAGCCCCAGCTGATGGCGGCCATGCTGGAGGCGCTGGTGGCCGAGCTGGGCTCCCTTGAGGGCAAGCTGCTCGTCTCCATCGCCGCCGGCATCAAGGTCGAGCGGTTGCAGGAGATGGCGGGGGGCCACGACCGCATCATCCGCACCATGCCCAATACCCCCTCCCTGCTGGGATTGGGGATGACGGGCCTCTATGCCCCGAGCGGCATAGAACAGGCGGATCGCGACTTTGCCGAACAGATGATGCAGGCCGTCGGCAAGACCCTCTGGGTCGCGCAGGAGAGCGGCATCAACGGCGTCATCGCCGCGGCGGGCAGCGCCCCGGCCTACTTCTTCCTGTTCATGCAGGGGATTGCCGAGGAGGCGGAGGCCATGGGCTTCACTCCCGAGCAGGCCCGTCTGCTGGTGCAGCAGACCGCCCTTGGCGCCGCCGCCATGGTGGAGCAGAACCCCGAGCTCACCCTGCAGACCCTGCGCGAGCAGGTCACCAGCAAGGGCGGCACCACGGCCGAGGCCGTCAGGACATTCCAGGAGCAGGGGCTGAAGCCACTGACCGCTCGTGCCATGCAGGCGGCCGTCACCCGGGCCGCCGAGATGGAAACCCTTTTCTGAACCTTTTGTAGCAAGGAGCCCGGATGAACACGGCTTACTTTTTGATTAACACGATTTTTGATCTCTACCTCATGGTGGTGCTGCTGCGCGTCTGGTTGCAGTGGGCCCGCGCCGATTTCTACAACCCCATGAGCCAGATGGTGGTCAAGGTGACCAACCCCCTGGTGATCCCGCTGCGCCGCATCATCCCCGGCTTCGGCGGGCTGGACATGGCCTCGGTGCTGCTGGCGCTCATCATCGCCTTCGCCAAGCTGGCGCTGCTCAAGAGCATGAACGTGCTGCTGACCGACTGGCTGACCCTCAGCCTGTTTGCCCTGCTCACTGTGCTGAAGAAGACGGGCTCCATGATCTTCTGGGTGCTGCTGATCCGCGCCATCCTGAGCTGGGTCAGCCAGGGCCGCAATCCCATCGAGTACGTGATGCATCAGCTGACCGAACCCTTCCTGGCCCCTATCCGCCGCATACTGCCGGCGCTGGGTGGCCTGGATCTCTCCGTACTGGTCGCCTTCATCGCGCTGCAGGCCATAAACTATCTGTTGGGGGATCTGTTCGGTCAGCTGTGGTGGATGATCTGATGCCAGCCGTCCTGCTGGAAGGGGACGCGCTGATACTGCACCTGATGATCCAGCCCAAGGCGAGCCGGGATCAGATCGTCGGCTTGCACGGGGACGAACTGAAAGTGGCCATCACGGCGCCGCCGGTGGATGGCCAGGCGAACAGCCATCTGATCAAGTATCTGGCCAAGCAGTGCAAGGTGGCCAAGGGGCAGGTCAGGATAGTGCGGGGGGAGCTCGGTCGGCACAAGACGGTCGCCATAGAGGCACCAAGACAGATCCCCGCCGAGATCGCCGCCCTGCTGGAGAGTGGAACAGGAAAAGGATGACATCATGAAAACAGTCTGGATGAGCTGCCTGCTGGCGCTCTTGATGACGCTGCCGGTGCGGGCCGAGCAGATGAAGGAGCTGGGCCCCTGGCAGGTTCACTACAGCGCCTTCAACTCCAGCTTCCTCACCCCTGAGGTGGCCAAGGCCTATGGCCTGGAGCGCAGCCGCTACAACGGCGTCGTCAACATTGCGGTGCAGAACAAGCAAGGGGTGGCTCAGGCGGTGGGCATCAGCGGCGAGGCCAAGAACCTCACCGGCACCATACGTACCCTGAGCTTCCAGGAGGTGAAGGAGGGGGACTCCATTTACTACCTGGCGGTGCTGCCCTACCGGAACGAGGACACCTACCAGTTCACCCTGAAGATCATGGGGGAGGGGCAGCAGCAGACGCTGACCTTCCAGCAGACCTTCTACGTCGACTAGCTGTCCGGATGCGATGAAAATGCCCCGAACCCACAGGTTCGGGGCATTTTTTTATCCGGCGAGAGCCTGCCTCCGCAGTTAGCGGCTGGCCAGCGGGTAGGTGAACAGGGCCAGGTGGGCGAAGTTGAACAGAAAGTGCAGCAGTATGGCGACGCTCAGGCGCCCGCTCAGCAGGAAGGCCAGGCCGTAACAGGCCCCCGCCAGGGCGGCAAACAGCACCAGCAGAGGACCACCGGCCAGGTGGGCGGCCCCGAACAGCAGGCTGGCGACCAGGAGGCCGAGCCAGGGCTTGCTTCGGCTCGCCACCCCTTGCTGGATGAGGCCGCGAAACAGCGCCTCTTCCGCCACGCAGGTGAACAGCAGGTTGTTGAGAGCGAACAGCCACCACCAGTGGGGCAGCCCCACTTCGGGCTTGAGGGCCCCCAGTTGCCAGGCGGCGATCAGCAGGGCCGCCAGCGGCAGCATGAGCAGGGCCAGCGGTCGCCAGCGTATCGCGCCGCCCGGGCCGAGCAGGGCGGGCCAGGCCAGCAGCAGGCCGAAGAAGATGAGCGGCTTGTCCAGATTGAGGTAGAGGGTGAAGGGGACGCTGGCGGGACCGGCCTGCACCCGATCCAGCACCTTGAGGTTGTCAAAGCCCGGCACCAGGTGCAGCGTCAGGGCCAGGGCCCACAGCAGCACCAGCGTCAGTGCGACGCCACGCCAGGGCTGAGGCAGGGTGGGTGTGCGCCAGGCCAGCAAGAGACCGGCGAGGCTGGCCAGCGCGGCGACGGGGCCGAGTCTCTCCAGCCAGATCGCGGTCAGCAGGGCGACCCCCAGCAGGATCAGGCCGCTCCGCTGCTGGCGGGCCAGGCAGAGCAGCACGGCCAGTCCCAGGGCGAGCCAGATGAGGGTGTCAGGGAGTGGTAACATTGAGTCTCCTTGTGGGTTGCAAGGGGCGCACCTTAACGAGCCTTCGCCTCTGGCACAAGGCGCAATGGACTGGTCGGCCGACAGCGCTGACCGGCCTGGGCAATAAAAAGCCGGAGCTAGGCTCCGGCTTTGGGGACAGGTGGTGGCCCGAGTGAAGGGGCCCAGACCAGATTAACGGCCGGATTCGGCGATGACGCGGGCTATGATGTCGGCGCGCTTGCTCGCTTCCAGTTCGCCCAGGGCGATGAGGCCGGCCTTGAAGATGACGTTCTTCGGCAGGCTGACGTCGTCCAGGGTGGTGATGGCTTCGACGTGCAGGCCGTTCAGGCGGCTGGCATCGCGCGGGCTCAGGTTGACCTGGGTATTCATCACCTGCTTGCCTTTCTTCTTGGCAGGCACGGCGGCTTTCTGGCTGGATTCCTGTTCTTCGTCTTCCGGCAGTTCGTCATCAAAATCGTAAATGGACATAGTCAATCCTGTTGGGTTGCAAGGGGCATGCTCGCCCGAAATGTGGGTATTCAGCCCATATCCTCGTTGCGGATAAAGGCGCGCCAGGAGCCGAGTACCTGGGCAAAGTCTTCCAGTCCGCACATGGCCAGCTGCTCATCATCGTAGTAGGCGAGATCGTCGAGATCCTCATCCAGCTCGATATTGAGGACGTTGGCTTTCACCTCGGCCTCCTCAGGGGTGAGCAGCAGCGAATAGTCACCGCCGTGACGCCTGTACTCCGTGCGGGTTCGATTGGAGAGCTGGTCGATGATGGAGAAGAGCTCGTCGAGCGTATCCTCATCCTTGCCAACTTCATCGATCAGCCACTGGCCTATGGCCTCATGGCCCATGGAGAACCGGGCGCGATAGCCACCGAACGGGTCGCGGCGAAATTCATAGTCCATAGCGGAGTCCCTATCGGAAGGGTGGAGCCACCACAACACGGAACGGCGTGACGCCGATTCCATGATCCCGGGTGGGGCACAGATAGCGTAAAGTGGCCTATTCTAGCGATCCCCCCCGCGCTTGTCTTGATGATGTGGGATCTTTAACGGGTCTGTCCCCCGGATCCAGGCCACCCGGGGGCCTGTCAACGAATGGTATGGAGAGGCAATGCAGCTCAATGACACCCTTGCCCGTCAGATTGTGAGCCGGGCGATGAAGATACTGTCGTTCCCGGTCAAGGTAATGGACGAAATCAGCCTTATCATCGCCTCCGGCAACCCTCTGCTATCTATCCGGAGATTCAATGACACCCTTGCTCGTCAGATAGCGAGCCGGGCGATGAAGATACTGTCGTTCCCGGTCAAGGTAATAAACGAAAGCAGCCTTATCATCGCCTCCGGCAATCCTCTGCTATCTATCCGGAGATGTTATGCAGCTCAATGACACCCTTGCCCGTCAGATTGTGAGCCGGGCGATGAAGATCCTCTCTTTTTCGGTCAACGTGATGGACGAGCGGGGCCTCATCATCGCCTCCGGCAACCCGGAGCGGCTCCATCAGCGTCACGAGGGGGCCGTGCTGGCGCTGACCGAGAACCGGGTGGTGGAGATAAGCGAAGCAACCGCCCAGCAGCTCAAGGGGGTGAGGCCCGGCATCAACCTGCCCATCGCCTATCAGGGGGAGTTGCTCGGCGTCATCGGCATCTCGGGGGATCCGGAAGAAGTGCGTGCTTACGCCGAGCTGGTGCGGATGACAGCCGAGCTGATCCTGGAGCAGGCGGCGCTCACCGAGCAGTTGCAGTGGGACAAGCGCCACAAGGAGGAGCTGGTGCTACAGCTCATCCGCGGCGAGGGGAGGGCCGATCAGCTGCAGCAGGCAGCCCGCTTCCTCGATCTCGATCTGGCCCAGCCTCGCGTCGTCGCCGTGCTGGCGCTGGAGGAGGCGGATCCCGCACGTCTGCGGGAGCTGGTGCACCTCCTGGAAAATCCGGAGCGGGACAACCTGGTGGCCATCAACGGCCTGGACGAGATAGTGGTGCTCAAGCCGGCCCAGCTCAGCGACGGTGTCTGGCAATCGGCGCAGGAGCGCAGCCGCATCAAGCAGTTGCTGGCCCGCATTCCCCATTTCAAGGTGCGTATAGGGGTGGGTGATTACTTCGCCGGGACGGGCGGATTGGCACGTTCCTACCAGACCGCCCGCGACACCCTGCGCCGCGGCATGAGCCAGGCGCCGCGCAAGCAGGTCTACTTCTTCGAGGATTACCGCCTGCCTGTGCTGCTCGGGAGCCTGGCGGACTCCTGGCAGGCGGATCAGCTGCGGGCACCCCTGCTCAGGCTGGCAAAAGAGGATGCAAAGGGAACGCTGCAAAAGACGCTGCGCCAATATTTCTTGCAGGATTGTGATCTGCATCCCTGTGCCGAAACGCTCTTCATCCACCCCAATACCCTGCGTTACCGGCTGACCCGGATAGAGCAGATAACAGGCTTGAATTTCAACAAGTTAGATGACAAGTTCCTGCTCTATCTCGGGCTCAATCTCGACGGCTGATTTGTTTGTATGAACAAAAATAAAGGCTGCTGAAGCGCAAGCTTTGGCTTTTCAGCCAAAGCATTCCGGGTTGGGATCACCATAATGGCCACCACTCACTCATTTGAAAGGTGCCCGTCATGATCCCTGTATCCGCGCTCGGTGCTCTCGCTGCGCTCTCCATCGCCATCTTCCTCATTCTGAAGAAGGTGCCGCCCGCCTACGGCATGATAGTCGGTGCCCTGGCCGGTGGCCTGATCGGCGGCGCCGACCTGACCCAGACCGTCGCCCTGATGATCGGCGGCGCCCAGGGGATCACCACGGCGGTGATGCGGATCCTGGCAGCCGGTGTGCTGGCCGGGGTGCTCATCGAATCGGGTGCCGCCACCACCATAGCCGAGACCATAGTCCGCAAGCTCGGCGAGACCCGTGCCCTGCTGGCCCTGGCCCTGGCGACCCTGATCCTGACCGCGGTCGGCGTCTTCGTGGACGTGGCCGTCATCACCGTCGCCCCCATAGCGCTCGCCATCGCCCGCCGTGCAGACCTCTCCAAGGCCGCCATCCTGCTGGCCATGATAGGGGGCGGCAAGGCGGGCAACGTCATGTCCCCCAACCCGAACGCCATCGCCGCGTCCGACGCCTTCCACCTGCCCCTCACCTCTGTGATGGCGGCCGGCATCATCCCGGGTCTGTTCGGCCTGGTGATGGCCTACTGGCTGGCCAAGCGCCTCAACAAGCGGGGCAGCAAGGTCGCGGCCGACGAAGTGGTGAACTTTGACGGTGGCAAGCTGCCCGGCTTCTTCGCCGCCATCAGCGCCCCCCTGGTCGCCATACTGCTGCTGGCCCTGCGCCCGGTGGCCGGCATAGTCGTGGATCCGCTCATCGCCCTGCCCCTCGGCGGCCTGGTCGGCGCCCTGATGATGGGCAAGTTCAGCAAGGTGAACCAGTTTGCGGTCTCCGGCCTCGCCCGCATGGCGCCGGTGGCCATCATGCTGCTGGGCACGGGTACCCTGGCGGGCATCATCGCGAACTCCGGCCTGAAGGACGTGCTGATCAGCGGCCTGACCGCCTCCGGTCTGCCCTCCTACCTGCTGGCCCCCATCTCCGGCGCCCTGATGTCGCTGGCGACCGCCTCGACCACGGCCGGGACAGTGGTGGCCTCCAACGTGTTCAGCTCCACCCTGATCGAGCTGGGGATCAGCAGTCTGGCCGGAGCGGCGATGATCCACGCCGGTGCCACCGTGTTTGACCACATGCCCCACGGCTCCTTCTTCCACGCCACCGGTGGCAGCGTCCACATGGGTGTGGGTGAGCGCCTCAAGCTCATCCCCTATGAAACCGCGGTGGGTCTGACCATTGCAACTGTCTCCACCCTGATGTTTGGCGTGTTTGGCCTCGCCTAAGGAATTGATATGAAAATTGTTATTGCCCCCGATTCATTCAAGGAGAGTCTGAGCGCCATGGCGGTGGCCGATGCCATCGAGGCCGGTTTCAAACAGGTGCTGCCGGATGCCACCTACGTCAAATTGCCCATGGCCGATGGCGGCGAAGGCACGGTGCAGTCCCTGGTGGATGCCACCGGTGGCCGCATCCTGCCGGTCGAGGTGACGGCACCGCTTGGCAACAAGGTGCAGGGCTTCGTCGGTCTGCTGGGGGATGGCCAGCGTGCCGTCATCGAGATGGCGGCGGCCTCAGGTATCCATCTGGTGGCACCGGAGCAGCGCAATCCGCTGCTCACCTCCAGCTTCGGCACCGGCGAGCTGATCCTGGCGGCGCTGGAGATGGGGGTCACTCACCTCATCCTCGGCATCGGCGGCAGTGCCACCAACGACGGCGGTGCCGGCATGATCCAGGCGCTCGGCGGCAAGCTCTTGAAAGCAGATGGCACCCCTATAGCCCTGGGGGGCGCGGGTCTCGGTGAGCTCACCACCATAGACCTGAGCGGGCTGGATCCGCGCCTGAGCGAACTGGTCATCGAGGTGGCCTGCGATGTGAACAACCCGCTCTGCGGCCCGAAAGGCGCCTCCGCCGTGTTCGGCCCGCAGAAGGGGGCGACCCCCGAGATGGTGGCGCAGCTCGATGCCAATCTGGCCCGCTACGCCGACTGCATCGAGCAGGCCCTTGGCAGGCAGGTGAAGGATATTCCGGGGGCGGGCGCCGCCGGTGGCATGGGCGCCGCCCTGGTCGGCCTGCTCGGCGCCGAGCTCAAGCCCGGTATCCAGATCGTCATCGAAGCCTTGAAGCTGGCCGATGAAGTGGCCGATGCGGATCTGGTCATCACCGGGGAAGGGCGCATCGACAGCCAGACCATCCACGGCAAGACGCCAATCGGTGTCGCACGCTGCGCCAAGCAGTTCGGCAAGCCGGTGATCGGCATCGCCGGCTGCCTCACCGACGATTGCGGCGTGGTCCATGACCATGGCATCGACGCCGTGTTTGCCGTGGTCAACCGGGCCATGTCCCTGCCGGAGGCGATCGCAACCGCCACCACCAACCTGCAGCTCACGGCCCGCAACGTCGCCGCCCTCTATCTGCTGCGTCGTTAATCCTCTTCTGGCCGGTGCCCGTCACCGGCCGCACCCCGCCCCGTGTAGCGGATGTGGTTGCTCCCCTGAGGGCGGACCCTCTGACGCACCTTGCCGATCCCAGGATCGGCTTTTTTATTATCCTGCTGTCTTGTATATGGTTTTTGTATTCTGCCAGGGGCCTTTGCGGCATAGTGATCCCCCATAGTACAAGGAGCAACCCATGATCTTGCTGACCCTGGGGGTACTGCTGTTTACCCTGATCCATCTCTACCCCTGCTACGCCGCAGCGCACCGTGCCCGCCTGCGGGATCGGCTGGGGGAGAACCGTTACAAGGGACTCTTCTCGCTGCTGGTGTTCGTCGCCATCGGCTGCATCCTCGCCGGCTGGCGCAGCGCCAGCCCCATGCCGCTCTACTTCCTGCCCGCCTGGGGGCCCATGCTGGTGATGGCGGCCATGCCGGTCGCGCTGATCCTGCTGTGCGCCGGCCAGGGGCCCAACCACCTGAGGCGTTGGCTGGTACACCCCCAGCTGCTCGGCACCCTGCTCTGGGCCTGCGCCCATCTGGCGGTCAACAGCGAGGCGCGCTCCCTGGTGCTGTTCGGGGGGTTGGGCGCCTGGGCGCTGGTCAGCATCGTCTGGATATCGGTGCGGGACTGGCGCACCAAGCCGAGGCCGGCGGCCAACTGGCAGGGGACGGGGATCAGCGTGGGCGCCGGTCTGGTACTCACGGCCCTGCTCATCTTCTGGGGCCACGGCTGGTTGACCGGGATCCCGCTGCACTGATCCCTGAACCTTGTGCGGGGATCTCGCGTATGATGGAGAAAACCCGAGGAGTCACGTCGATGAAATGGTTCACCCTGCTGCTGTTGCTCGGATCTGGCGCGGCATCTGCCGCCTGTCCCGACTACTTCAATGTGGAGATGCGGGAGCTCAACAACACCCAGCGCCACAACCTCTGCCAGCTGACCGAGGGCAAGGTGGTGCTGGTGGTCAATACCGCCTCTTATTGTGGTTACAGCGGCCAGTTCCGGGATCTGGAAGCGCTCTACCAGAGCTACAAGGAGAAGGGGCTGATGGTGCTGGGGTTCCCCTCCAACGACTTCTGGCAGGAGGCGGGCAACGAGAACAAGACAGCCGAGGTGTGCCGCCGGGATTACGGGGTCACCTTCCCCATGTTCAACCGGGTCTCGGTGCGTGGCGCCGATGCGGTGCCATTGTTCAAGGGGCTGGCGGCGGCCGCCGATGGGGATGCGCCGAACTGGAACTTCCACAAATACCTGGTGGGCCGCGATGGCAAGCTGATTGCGAGCTATGGCGCCAATCAGAATCCGGCCGATGATCCCCTCAAGGCGCAGCTGATCCAGGCGCTGGGACGCTGACCCTACCCCCTGGCGGGCGGCTCTGGAATAATGGGGGCCCGCCACTCACTCTGGTTATCCCGTGCTGCAACGTCTTCCCCAAATGGTGATCTTCGATGCCCTGGTCCGCGAGCAGGGCATCTCTGCCGCCGCGCTGCGGCTCGGGGTCTCCAAGTCCCACATCAGCAAGCAGCTGGCCCAGCTTGAGACCGAGCTCGGCGCCCAGCTGGTGCAGCGTACCACCCGCCGTTTCTCCCTGACCGAACTCGGCCAGGAGTATGCCCGCCACTGCCGCGCCCTGGTGGCGGTGGCTCTGGAGGCGGACTCCATGGTGGCGGAGCGGCGCGGCAAGGTGAGCGGCGTGCTGCACCTGGGGGTGGGCCAGTCCTTCGGCCGCTTGCACGTGATCCCGCGGCTCAAGGCATTCCAGGCGCGTTACCCCGATCTGGAGCTGGAAGTCTCCCTGTTCGATCACCGCACCAACCTGGTGGATGAGGGGCTGGATCTCTGGATCACCACCTACGAGGACAAGCCCGAGGCCCTGGTGGGGCAGCGGCTGGCGGACATCGGCTTCGTGCTGGTGGCCTCGCCGGACTATCTGCTGAGCCACGGCACCCCGCTGCACCCCAGGGATCTGGCCAGGCACAACTGCATCACCTACCAGAGCCGGGAGCGGCGCTACCACGAGTGGTCGTTTCGCCAGGGCAAGGAGCGCCAGACGGTGCAGGTGGCCGGCAACTACCGGGTGGATCTGGCGGAGGCGGTGCGGGATGCCGCCCTGGCCGGGCTCGGCATCGCCTATGTTGCCAACTACCTGCTGGACAAGGAGCTGCAATCCGGCCAGCTCATCCCCCTGCTGCCCCAATGGCGCCCGAACCAGAAGATGGCGGTGCACGCCGTCTACGCCAGGCGGGAGCACCTGGATCCCAAGATCCGCCTCTTCATCGACTTCCTCAAGGAGAGCTTCGGCCCCGAACCCTACTGGGCGCAGCGGCTGGCTCCCTGGCTGGGGGGTAGATTGTCCGGTGTGGAGGAATAATCGTTTCCATATTGAAACACTGACTTTCGCCTGATACCAAACACGAGCCAAATCAGCCAGTTGGCGCAACCGATATCGTACAAACGTTTTTGCTAACAGGGTTGTAACCAGGTGGACTTGCAGTGATGGGGGCAGGGGGGCAGAATCCGCGCCCATCTTCAGTCCCACTAGATGGAATCCCTATGATCGCCCTGCTCGGCATCTTGAGTATCCTGGTGCTAGCCGCACTCTGCTCTGATAATCGTCGTCGTATCCCGTTGAGAACAGTGGGCTTCGCCCTCTGCCTGCAAGTCCTCTTCGCCGCCCTGGTGCTCTGGCTGCCAGCGGGTCAGCAGGTGCTCAACGGCGTCAGCGAGAGCGTCAGCAGCGTGATCGGCTACGGCCAGGAGGGGATCGCCTTCCTGTTTGGGGATCTGGCCAAGTTCAAGCTGGGCTTCATCTTCGCGTTCAACGTGCTGCCGGTCATCATCTTCTTCTCCGCGGTGATCGCCATTCTCTATCACATCGGTCTGATGCCGAAAGTGATCGCCCTGCTTGGCGGCGGCCTGCAGAAGCTGCTGGGCACCGGCCGCGCCGAGAGCCTCTCCGCTACCGCCAACATCTTCGTCGGCATGGTGGAGGCCCCCCTGGTGGTCAAGCCCTACCTCTCCAGGATGTCTGACTCCCAGTTCTTCGCGGTGATGAGCTGCGGTCTCGCCTCGGTGGCCGGTGGCACCCTGGTGGGTTATGCCAGCATCGGGGTCGAGCTGAAATACCTGATCGCCGCCGCCTTCATGTCGGCGCCTGCCGGCCTGGCCATGGCCAAGATCCTGGTGCCGCCCGGTGCCGACGAGGAAGATCATCATGAAGATGTGGAGATCCCCCGCGCCACCAACGTCATCGAAGCGGCGGCCGATGGCGCCATGTCCGGTCTCAATATCGCTGTGGCGGTGGGCGCGACCCTGCTGGCTTTTGTCGGGGTGATTGCCATGCTCAACGGCCTGCTGGGCTGGGCCGGTGATCTGGTGGGGCTGGATCTGAGCTTCCAGATCATCCTGGGTTGGCTGTTTGCCCCCGTCTCCTGGCTCATCGGCGTGCCCTGGGATCAGGCCCAGGCGGCCGGTGCCCTGATCGGCACCAAGATCGTCATCAACGAGTTCGTCGCCTTCATCGCCCTGGTGCAGGATCAGACCCTGAACGAGTCGAGCAAGGCCATAGTCACCTTCGCCCTGTGCGGTTTCGCCAACATCTCCTCCATGGCGATCCTGATCGGCGGCCTGGGGGCCATGGTGCCGGAGCGCAAATCCTTCATCGCCCGCTACGGCATGCGGGCCATCCTGGCGGGGGTGCTGGCAAACCTGATGAGCGCCTCGCTCGCTGGCCTGTTCCTCGCCCTCTGAGTGGCCTCGGCGCTAGCGCCCTCAGATCCAAGCCCGCTTCGGCGGGCTTTTTTGTGGCTACTCGGGCAAAAAAAAGCGCCTCAGAGGAGGCGCGGGGAAAAAGACAGATTGGAAGCGTCACATGGGTGCCACTTGAATGAGGGATGAGCCGTGCCATCCAAGTGTGAGTGCATCATGCCTTTCCCAGTCTGAAGCCCTTCTGAGGCGATTCTTCATACTATGTTCATTTTGCTAAACGCCCGTTGGCGTCAGCGCTAAGCCTCCGTTCCCCTGCTCCAATGCCGGCAACCAGCGTTATGAACGGGATGCCGCCGGCTAATCAGGGGTCAGGGAGTCAGCGCGAAGTTGTCGACAGTCTGCTGTTCCAGTGCCGGCAACCAGCGTATGAAGGGGATGCCGCTGGCTAGTCAGGGGCTCAGGGAGTCAGCGCGAAGTTGTCGACCGTCTGCTGCTCCTGTGCTGGCAACCAGCGTATGAAGGGGATGCCGCTGGCTAATCAGGGGCTCAGGGAGTCAGCGCAAAGTTGTCGACAGTCTGCTGCTCCTGTGCCGGCAAGCAGCATTGTGAAGGGGATGTTGCCGGCTAATCAGGGAGTCAGCGTGAAGTTGTCGGCAGTCTGTTGTTCCAGTGCCAGCAACCAGCGTTTGATGGGAATGCCGCCGGCGTACCCCGTCAGTGCGCCGCTGCTGCCTATCACTCTGTGGCAGGGCACTATGATGCTCAGGGGGTTGCGGCCGTTGGCCGCCCCGACGGCCCGCACCGCCTTGGGGTTGCCGATGGCCTGGGCTATCTCGAGGTAGCTGACGGTCTCGCCGTAGGGGATGTCGCACAGGGCGCGCCACACCGACTGCTGAAAAGGGGTTCCCCGGGCGGCGAGCGGCAGCGTGAAGTGCCGCAGCCGGCCGGCAAAATAGGCCTCGAACTGCTCGAGGTAGGGGGCCAGGGCCACATCGTCCCGCTGCCATTCCGCTGTCGGGGTGACCGGCTGCTCCCCCCGCAGGAACTCCACGAAGCGCAGGCCATCCTGATCGATGGCGACCAGCAGGGGGCCCTGGGCGCTGTCACAAAAACTGTATCTCATGGGTCTCTCCTCCTCGGCCTGAACGGCTCACTCCATCCCGGGCTTGCCACGGGCCGACTTGATCTCGCCCTTGCGCTTCTTGGCGTCGACCCGCTTGCGCTGGGAGCTGCGGGTCGGCTTGGTGGCGTGGCGGGCCTTGGGGCGCCAGGCGGCCTTTTTCAGCAACTCGGTCAGGCGGCTCATGGCCTCCTTGCGGTTCATGTCCTGGCTGCGGTGGGTCTCGACCCTGATCTGGATGAAACCATCGTGAACCCGGCTGTCGCTGAGCTTCTCCAGCCCCTCCTTGTAGAGATCCGGCAGGCTGGGGGAGTCGCGGTAATCGAAGCGCAGCCAGACGGCGGAGTCCGTCTTGTTGACGTGCTGGCCCCCGGCCCCCTGGGCGCGCATGGTCTGAAACTGCAGCTCATGCCAGGGAATGATCACGCTGTTGGAGATGACTAACATGGGGTGATGCTCTCATTTGGTGCATCAAGGGAGTCTGGTGCAGCTTGGTGCCTCATTATGGGGCGAGATGCGCTTCCTTGGTGATCCTGAGCCGAAACGGCTCAAGGGTTAATGGCTATCTTTATGAAAATAAACAATAAAAATACTTGGCACAAGAATTGATGACCTCTTCATGACATACCATGGATTGGGAGCAACCAGATGAAGCTGATTACTGCGATTATCAAACCTTTCAAGTTGGACGACGTGCGCGAGGCCATCGCCAACCTGGGGGTCGAGGGTCTGACCGTGTCCGAGGTCAAGGGCTTCGGTCGCCAGAAGGGGCACACCGAATTATACCGGGGGGCAGAGTACCAGGTCGACTTCCTGCCGAAGGTAAAGCTGGAGATCGCCACCGCCGACGAGAACGTGGAAGGGGTGATCGAGGCCATCTGCAAGGCGGCTTATACCGGCAAGATAGGGGACGGCAAGATTTTCGTCTATGACCTGCTGCAGGCTGTGCGCATCCGTACCGGCGAGAGCGACGACGAGGCGCTGTGATGCCGCGCCGGGGCCCCGGCCACTGAGCTGGTCGGGTTGAGCGCTCAGGCCCTGCCGGGTCGATAGAAAAAGAGAATGCGTGGTCATGGAGAGACTGGGTGGGATTCCATCCGGTCTTTTTGTTTTAGCGACGATTAAATATCTGGCCTTACCTCTGCAAACCGCCTTGATCCTCTCATCCTGATTCATGCAGAATGCAAACGAAAATAGTTATCACTTTATGCACAGACAAGGAATGGATGATGAAAATGAAGATGCTGGCGCTGGTGTTCTCCTCGCTGATCGCCCAGTCGGCCTTTGCCGCCGCTGAAGTGAATGTCTACTCCAATCGGCAGGATGAGCTGATCAAGCCCATCATCCAGCAGTTCGAGAAAGAGACCGGGATCAAGGTCAACGTGGTGTTTGCCAAAGAGGGGCTGAACGAGCGCCTGGAGCGCGAAGGCAAGCTCTCCCCCGCGGATCTGATGCTGACCGTCGACATCAGCCGTCTGACCGACCTGGTGGACAAGGACCTGGTGCAGCCGGTGGACAGCAAGACGCTGCAGGAGAACATCCCCTCCATCTATCGTGATCCGGACAACCGCTGGTTCGCCCTGACTACCCGGGTGCGCGCCATCTACTCCAGCAAGGATCGTCTCGGCAAGCTCGACACCATCCGCTACGAAGATCTGGTCAAGCCTGAATTCAAAGGAAAAATTTGTACCCGCAGCGGCAAGCACGAGTACAATGTGGCGCTGGTTTCGTCCATGATTGCCCATCACGGCATGGCGGACACCAAGACCTGGCTGGAAGGGGTCAAGGCCAACCTGGCGCGCAAGCCGCAAGGCAACGACCGGGATCAGGTCAAGGCGATCAAGGACGGTATCTGTGACGTCTCCCTCGGCAACAGCTACTACCTGGGCGCCATGCTGAAAGACCCGGCGCAGAAGTCCTGGGCCGACGCGGTCGAGATCAACTTCCCGAACCAGGCTGATCGCGGTGCCCACGTCAACGTGAGCGGCGTGGCCATGACCAAGTATGCCAAGAACAAGGAAGCCGCCCAGAAGCTGATGGAGTTCCTCTCTGGCGACACCGCCCAGCACATGTACGCGGACGTGAATGCCGAGTATCCGGTCAAGGCCGGGGTCGAGCCTTCCGACATGGTCAAGTCCTGGGGCAGTTTCAAGTCTGACCCCATGCCGGTCAGCGACTATGCCAAGCACCGCAAGGACGCCTTGCAGCTGCTGGATGAAGTGAAATTCGACTTGTAATCAGATGGGGCCTAAGGCCCCATCAATCGCTGTGGACTCATGAAAAATTTTGGATGGATTGCCGGCAGCTGGGCCACCGCCCTGCTGCTGGGTTTGCCGGTGTTTGCCCTCATCTTCTCTGCCTTCTCGGCAGACGGGGACCTGTTTCGCCACCTCGCCGATACGGTACTGCTCGACTACCTTGGCAACACCTCAGGGCTGGTGCTGGGGGTAGTGCTGCTCAGCCTGCTGTTCGGGGTGCCCACCGCCTGGCTGGTCGCCATGTGCCAGGTGCCGGGGCGCCGCGCCCTGCAGTGGGCGCTGATGCTGCCCATGGCCATGCCCTCCTACATAGTGGCTTACGTCTATACCGACCTGCTCGACTACTCGGGCCCGCTGCAGGCGGGGCTGAGATCCCTGTTTGACTGGCAAGGCCCGGCCGATTACTGGTTCCCGGCCATCCGCTCCCTCGGCGGTGCCGCCTGGGTGCTGGCGCTGGTGCTCTTCCCCTATGTCTATCTGCTGGCGCGCGCCTCCTTCCTGGAGCAGTCGGTCAGCCTGATCCACTCCAGCCGGTTGCTCGGCTGCACCCCCTGGCAGAGCTTTCGTCGCCTGAGCCTCCCCCTGGCCCGCCCCGCCATCATGGTGGGGGCGTCGCTGGTGGCCATGGAGACACTGGCGGACTTCGCCACCGTCCATTTCTTTGCCATCAACACGCTCACGACGGCCATTTACGACACCTGGCTCGGTTACGGCAGCCTGGCCACCGCCGCCCGGCTCTCCTGCCTGATGCTGCTGGCGGTGGTGCTGCTCATCGCCCTGGAGCGCCGCTCCCGCCAGCGCCAGCAGGTATTCCAGAAATCCATGGGCCATGAGCAGCCCCTGCGCTATCCCCTCAAGGGGGCGAGCCGTCTGCTGGCCGGACTCTGGTGCTGGGGACTGGTGCTGGCCGGTTTCGGCCTGCCGTTCGTGATCCTGCTGGACTACGGGGTGCGCTATTTCGCACTGTCGTGGACGCCGGAGTTCGTGCGCTTCGCCGGCAACAGCCTGCTCATCTCGGCCCTGACCGCCCTGCTCGCCATGGCCATCGCCCTGCTGCTCGGCTTCTTCCGCCGCCTCGATGGCGGCACCCGCAGCCTGCTGCCCCTGCGCATCGCCGCCACCGGCTATGCCATGCCGGGCACTGTGCTCGCCATCGGGGTGCTGGTGCCGCTGACGGCGCTGGATTTTGGTCTCAACGATCTGGCCGAGTGGCTCGGGATGCAGGGGCCAGGTCTGCTGCTGACCGGCACCCTCACCGCCATCGTGTTTGGCTACCTGGTGCGCTTCGTGGCCATCGCCATCGGCTCGGTGGAGAGCAGCATGGGCAAGATCTCCCCCAGCCTCGACATGGCGGCCCGCTCCCTGGGGCAGGGGACGGGGGGCATGCTGCGCCGGGTGCATCTGCCCTTGGTGCGACGGGGCCTCTTTGCCGGTGCCATGCTGGTGTTCATCGAATCCATGAAGGAGCTGCCCGCGGCCCTGCTGCTGCGGCCGTTCAACTTCGAGACCCTGGCGACCCATGTCTACCAGTTCGTCTCGGACGAGATGCTGGAGCGGGGGGCGCTCGGCGCCATCGTCATCGTGCTGGTGGGGCTGGTGCCGCTTATCTGGGTCAACCGCAGCCTGGACAGTCCGGGGCACTGAGTCGCCACGTCGGCCAATGAAATTGCATACGGTGTGCTTGGCCGAAAGGCCGCGCACCGCCAGAAACGAGAGGAAGTCAGTCGTGTCTTGCTTGCAAGTAGAGAAGGTTAGCTGCCGTTACAACGGCCAGAACGTGCTGGAGCAGCTCTCCCTGACGGTGGCCGACAACGGGATCGTCTGCCTGAGCCTGGTGGCGAGTGGCTGTAGCGAATTTAACGCGAGAGGAACAGTGTCGTGTCTTGCTTGCAAGTAGAGAAGGTTAGCTGCCGTTACAACGGCCAGAACGTGCTGGAGCAGCTCTCCCTGACGGTGGCCGACAACGAGATCGTCTGCCTGCTGGGGGCGAGTGGCTGTGGCAAGACCACGCTGCTCAAGGCGGTCGCCGGCCTGCTGCCGCTGGCGGAAGGCCGTATTCATCTCGGTGAGACCCTGCTGGACGGGCCCGGCGTGACGGTGTCGCCTGAGCGTCGCCACATCGGCATGATCTTTCAGGATTACGCCCTCTTCCCCCACCTGACGGTGGCCGAGAACATCGGCTTCGGGCTGACCCGGGCGCCTCGCGGCACGCGCCAGCAACAGATCGACGAGGCGCTGACCCTGGTCAACCTGCAGGGGCTGGGGGATCGCTATCCTCATCAGCTCTCCGGTGGTCAGCAGCAGCGGGTCGCCATCGCCCGCGCCCTGGTCTGCAAGCCCAGATTGATGCTGCTGGACGAGCCCTTCTCCAACATCGACACCCAGGTGAGGATGAAGCTGATCCTGGAGATCCGCACCCTGCTCAAGCGTCAGGGGATAGGTGCCATCTTCGTCAGTCACAGCAAGGAGGAGGCGTTCGCCTTCGCCGATCGGCTGGCGTTGTTCCGGGCCGGTCGCATCGAGCAGGTGGGCCAGCCGGAGCAACTCTATCGCCGCCCCGAGAACCGCTTCGTGGCGGAGTTTCTCGGCGGGGTCAACTATCTGGCGGCCGAGGTGGTGGACAGCCACTGCGTGCAGACAGCGCTCGGGGTCATCTGTGGCCATGAGCCGCATGGTCGCGCCCCGGGAGAGCGGCTGCAGCTGATGCTCAGGCCCCAGCAGCTGGCATTGGCGGCCGCCGCCGACGGCGACCTGCTGGTGCGGGAGCAGCAGTTCCTCGGCCATCACTGCCGGGTGCTGGTGGAGTGCGCCGGCCAGGTGCTGGAGGCCAGCATAGGGGAGCCTCTCGAAGGGGAGAGGGCGCGGGTGACCGTTGCCCCCCATGCCCTGGTGCTGTTCGAACAGATGCCTTGATAGTGATGTGAAATCAAGGAATTGACCCCGTTCCGGTTTATAATCGCGCCACGCCCATAGCCAATGTCTTTGGAGAGAGAAATGAAAGCCCAAGCCGGGATCTGCGCAGAGCCGAATCTGCATGCCCTCTATCTGATGTTCAATCGCACCGGTGACGGTGTCGAGCTGGCCGCCCGTCTGGCCAGGCTGCCGGTTCTGTGGGATGCGGTGAGCGCCGATTTCCCCGACGCCGGTTTCAGCGGTCTGGTCGCCGTCGGCGCCGAGGGCTGGGATGCCATCTACCCGGCCGCCCGTCCGCCCCAGTTCCGTGGCTTCATGGCGCAGTCTGCCAATGGCCAGGAGGCCCCGAACACCCCGTTCGATCTCTTCGTGCAACTGCGCGCCGATCGGGTGGACGTCCTCCATCACGCCGGCCATCGTGTCATGGCGCTGCTGGCCGGGCTGGTGGAGCTGGCCGAGGAAGTCCGCGGTTTTCGCAACCAGGATTGCCGTGATCTGACCGGTTTCGTCGACGGCACCGAGAACCCCCAGGGTGAGCACAGGGCCGAAGTGGCGCTGATCGACGGGGGTGAGTTTGCCGGCGGTTCCTACGTTCATGTCCAGCGCTGGGTGCACGCCATGAGCGACTGGGAGAAGCTGGCACTGAAGGAGCAGGAGGACATCATTGGCCGTACCAAGGTGGACAACATCGAGTACGAGTCGGCCGACAAGCCGCTGACCTCCCACATCAAGCGGGTCAACCTCAAGACCCCGAAGGGAGAGTCCATGGAGATACTGCGCCAGAGCATGCCCTGGGGCACCATGCGCGAGCAGGGGCTCTACTTCATCTCCTGCTGCCGCACCCCGCAGCACTTCAATGCCATGCTGGCCAGCATGTACAAGGGGGAGGGGAGCCACTTCGATCACCTGCTGCGCTTCACCAGAGCGGTGACCGGTGCGGCCTTCTTCGCGCCTTCCATCGATTTTCTGGTCGCTCAAGGCAAGTAACTGCTTGCCGATCGCGCGGAAACAAAAAATCCCGGCCTTGGCCGGGATTTTTTGTTCAGGTGGCGCGAGCGCGACCGGATCAGGGGGTCTGTTCGAACAGCTCGAGGGCGGAGAGGTAGAGCTCTTCGATGTCGGTGTCGCTGGTCGGGGTGATGAAGATGGTGTCATCACCGGCTATGGTGCCGAGGATACCTTCGGCCTTGCCGAGGGAGTCGAGCAGGCGGGCGATGAGCTGGGCCGCACCCGGGCTGGTGTGGATCACCACCAGGGCGCCGTTGTGGTCGACATCCAGTACCAGGTTCTTGAGCGGGCTGGAGGTGGTAGGCACACCCAGCTCCACCGGCAGGCAGTAGACCATCTCCATCTTGGCATTGCGGGTGCGGACGGCGCCGAAGCGGCTCAGCATGCGCGAAACCTTGGACTGGTTGATGTTCTCAAAGCCCATCTCTTGCAGGGCAGTGACTATCTCTGCCTGGGAGCCGAAACGCTCCTCTTTCAGCAAGGCTTTAAAGGCCTTGGCCAGTTTTTCTTGCTTGTCGTTATGTTTCATCTTGGACTCACGAATGAGGGAGGTGACCGCCTGTCACGCTCAGGCGGCAGATACGAACAGCGCTGCTATTTTGCATTCATATGCCTGTTTTGGCAAGGAAGCGGCGCTTGTTCTGCATATTGATTCAAATATAGCTTGCATCAACTTATGCTGGCGCTAGAATCAGGACGAAATTTTGAAAACTTATTCAATTGGGCTGTATGGGTATCGAATTAATCGGCATCGAAAAATCCTGGCACAAGGTGCCGGTACTGCAACAGGTCAGCTTCCGGACTGCACCCGGCGAGACCTTGGTATTGCTGGGCCCGAGCGGTGCGGGCAAGAGCTCGCTGCTGCGGATGATGAACCTGCTGGACACCCCGGATGCGGGTGTGCTGCGCATCGCTGACAGTGAATTTTCTTTCCCGTCCAGCCTCTCTCCTGCGGAATTCAACCGCCAGGCCCAGGCCTTGCGCCGCAAGGTGGGCATGGTGTTCCAGCAGTACAATCTGTGGCCCCATCTCACCGTGATGGAGAATCTCATCGAAGCCCCCATCAAGGTGCTGGGCATGAGCCGCGAGGCTGCCATCGAGAAGGGCGCCTACCTGCTGGCCCAGTTGCAGCTGGCCGACAAGCGGGATGCCTGGCCGGCGCGCCTCTCCGGCGGCCAGCAGCAGCGGGTCGCCATCGCCAGAACCCTGATGATGGATCCCCAGGTGCTGCTGTTTGACGAGCCCACTGCGGCGCTCGATCCTGAGATAACCAAAGAGGTGGCGGAGATCATCCGCACCCTGAGCCAGACCGGCATCACCCAGGTGGTGGTGACCCACGAGGTGGAGTTCGCCCGCAAGGTGGCCAGTCAGGTGATTTATCTGGAGAAGGGGCGGATCATCGAATCCGGCACCGCCGCCATCTTCCAATCCCCGCAAACCAGCCGGTTTGCCGAATTCTTGATGCATTGATACTGAATCGATAAGGAAGCTGTCATGAAAAAGAGTCTGTTGCTGGTTGCTGCCATGGGTCTGCTGAGCACCTCGGTGCTGGCCAAGGAGATCAAGTTCGCCACCGAGGCCACCTATGCGCCGTTCGAATACCTGGATGACAAGAACGAGTTCCAGGGCTTTGACATCGATCTGGCCCGCGCCGTCTGCGAGCAGGCCAAGCTGGAGTGCAGCTTCCACAACCAGGCCTTCGACAGCCTGATCCCCAGCCTCAAGTTCCGTCGCTATGACGCCGTCATCGCCGCCATGGACGTGACCCCGGAGCGGGCCGCCCAGGTCGACTTCTCCGACATCTATTACGAGAACTCGGCGGTCTTCGTGGCCAAAAAGGGCGCCTTCAAGGGGCCTGAAGAGCTGGTGGACAAGACGGTCGGCGTGCAGAACGGCACCTCCCACCAGTCCTACCTGGTGGACAACTGGGTGAGCAAGGGTCTGCTGACCGTGCCCTACGCCAGCTACCAGAGCGCCTTCCTCGACATGATGAACGGTCGCACCGACGGCGTCTTCGCCGACACCGCCGTTGCCGCCGACTGGCTCAAGCAGCACAAAGAGTACGGCGTCATCGGCACGCCGGTGACCGACGCCAAGTACTTCGGTACCGGCTTTGGCATCGCGGTGGCCAAGGGCAACCAGGAGCTGCTGACCCAGCTGAACAAGGGGCTGGCCGAGATCAAGGCCAACGGCACCTATCAGAAGATCTTCGACAAGTACTTCGCGCAGTAAGCCATGCTGAGCCTGTTGTTGGATGCAGCCTGGATGACCCTGGGGCTGGCCTTGGCATCACTGGTCGGGGGCATGGTGCTGGCGCTGGCGTTCAGCGCCGCCGAGCTCAGCAAGCGCAGTTGGCTGGTGTGGCCTGTGGCCACGCTGACCACGCTCATTCGTGGTTTGCCCGAGCTGCTGGTGGTGCTGTTCATCTACTTCGGCTCGACCCAGGTGTTGTTCCTCATCACCGGGGAGTACGTGGAGTTCAGCCCCTTCGCCTGCGGCGTGCTGGCGCTCTCCCTGCTGTTCGCGAGCTACGCCACCCAGACCCTGCGGGCGGCGCTCAATGCGGTGCCCCCCGGGCAGCGGCTGGCGGCGCTGGCACTGGGCCTTGGCAAGGGCCACATCTTCTTTCGCATCGTGCTGCCCCAGGCCTGGCGTCACGCCCTGCCGGGGCTGGGCAACCAGTGGCTGGTGCTGCTCAAAGACACGGCCCTGGTGTCGCTCATCGGGGTGAACGAGATGATGCGCCAGGCCCAGATGGCCTCGGCCAGCACCTATGAACCCTTCACCTGGTACGCCGCGGCCGCCCTCATCTATCTGGCCATCAGCCTGGTGAGTGAGTTTGGCCTCAAGCAGGCTGCCCGCTACACCCGCCGTTACGGAGGCTGACCATGCAGGATTACCTGATGACCCTGCTGGGGGGGCTGGCGATTACCCTGCAGCTCACCGCGTTCAGCTTGCTGCTTGGCGTGCTGATGGCGGCGGGCATGACCTGGGTGCTGGAGCGCCGCATTCCGGTGGCGACCCAGCTGGTGCAGCTGTGGGTGCTGGTCTTCACCGGTACGCCTCTGCTCATCCAGATCTTCCTCATCTACTACGGGCCTGGCCAGTTTGAGTGGCTCAAGGCGGGGCCGCTCTGGCCGTTGCTCAAGCAACCCTGGTTCTGCGCCGTGCTGGCGCTCGGGTTCAACACCGCGGCCTACTCCACCCGGTTGTTCAAGGGGGCGCTCGACGCCATCCCCGCCGGCGAGGTGGAAGCCTGCCGGGCGCTCGGCTTCTCCGCCGGCCAGACTCTGTGGATGAAGACCCGCCACGCGGCCCGTCGGCTGGTACCCGCCTACTCCAACGAAGTGATCCTGGTGCTCAAGGGCAGCTCCCTCGCCAGCACCATCACCATCATGGACATCATGGGGCTGGCTCAGCGTCTCAACGCCCAGACCTATGACACCCTGGCGGTGTTCACCGTGGCCGGGGGCCTCTACCTGACCATGAATGGATTGTTAACAATTGGTTTCCGCTGGTGCGAGAAGCGGGCACTGGCATTCCAGTCCTGAAGCAGTCGTATTTACCTCTTAATGGTGAGGGAGACACAGGAAATCTGTGTCTTTCCTCTCATTTATCGCATATTCCTCTCCGCTTTCGTCGCCGCTTGCTCCCTGGCTCACAGAACCCGTGATTACAACTGTTATCAGATTGTTTTTTAGCAGGGGATCCTTTAAGGTGAGGCGCACAATAAGAAACAGCGTTAACCCAACTAGAAACAACCTTAAACCTACGCTTAGACATGGAGTTGATCATGAAAGTTGCCGTTCTGGGTGCCGCCGGTGGCATCGGCCAAGCCCTTGCTCTGCTGTTGAAAAATCGCCTGCCTGCCGGTTCCGAGTTGAGCCTGTATGACATTGCCCCGGTCACCCCGGGCGTGGCGGCGGACCTGAGCCATATCCCGACTGACGTGAAAGTAAAAGGTTTCTGCGGTGAAGATCCGAGCCCGGCTCTGGTCGGCGCCGATGTCGTGCTGATCTCTGCCGGCGTGGCGCGCAAGCCCGGCATGGATCGTTCCGATCTGTTCAACATCAACGCCGGTATCGTCAAGAACCTGGTGGAGAAGTGTGCCGCCTCCTGCCCGAAGGCACTGATCGGCATCATCACCAACCCGGTCAACACCACGGTCGCCATCGCCGCCGAAGTGCTGAAGAAGGCCGGTGTCTATGACAAGCGTCGCCTGTTCGGCGTGACCACCCTGGACGTCATCCGTGGCGAGACCTTCGTGGCCGAGGCCAAGGGCCTGAACATCGACAAGATCCGCGTCAACGTGATCGGTGGCCACAGTGGCGTGACCATTCTGCCGCTGCTCTCCCAGATCGAAGGGGCCAGCTTCACCGCGGAAGAAGCGGCTGCCATGACCAAGCGCATCCAGAATGCCGGTACCGAAGTGGTGGAAGCCAAGGCCGGTGGCGGTTCTGCCACCCTCTCCATGGGTCAGGCAGCCTGCCGTTTCGGTCTGTCCCTCATCAAGGGTCTGCAGGGCGAAGCCAATGTCATCGAGTGCGCCTATGTGGAAGGCAACGGCGAGCACGCCACCTTCTTCGCGCAGCCGGTGCTGCTGGGCAAGAATGGTGTCGAGAGCGTGCTGGACTACGGCAAGCTGAGCGCCTTCGAGCAAGAGTCCATGGACAGCATGCTGGCTACCCTGAAGGCCGATATCCAGCTGGGTGTCGACTTCGTCAAGTAAGCCGCAGCGTCGATCATGAGGGGAGCCCAGGCTCCCCTTTGTCATTTCCGGGGTTTGCCATGACGGACTAAGGAGATGGGCCCGGCTGCCGATAAAGAGGGCAGCAGGAGATCCCTATGATGAAACCCAGTACCCTCATCGGCCTCGTCGGTCTGTGCAGCCTCCCCTTGCAGGGGGCCGAGCCGATCTCGGCGGCCGCGCAAACCCAGTCGGTGGCGGCCGCCACAGTCCCGGCGCCCTCGGCGGCATTGCCATCGATCGCCCCGGCACCAGCACAGGCTGCATCAGCGACCCAGCCGGCCACCGCACCTGTACCGTCAGCCGCAGTGCCGGCGGCTGCTGTTGCCCCTGCGCCGGTGGCGTCGGCAGCGTTGCCTACGGCTGTCGCTGCTCCGGCCCCTGTGCTGTCGAGTGTTGATGCACCCGCCTCAGTGGCATCAGCCCCGGCGGCAGCGCCGCTGCCCAGGGCGGTGAACCCTGGCTCCTTGGCCACCGGAGAGCTGCAGGCGGTGCCGCTCTATCGGCAGGACGAGCTGCTCAACTGGATAGAGCAGGGACGTCATCTGGCTCGGGTGAAGCAGGACAGGTGCCAGCTGACCCAGGACATAGAGGCGCGGGCCTCCGTGATGAAGATCCCGGCCTATCAGTTCCTGTGGGGGGACATGCTGGCCTGGGGCGTCTGCATCAAGCCGGACGCCCAGATCGGGGTGCAATACATGTGGGAGGCGGCCAATCAGGGTCTGGCTCCCGCGCTGGAGCAGCTGGGGCGCTATTACTGGAAAGGCATCCTGGTCCAGAAGGATCTGGTGCGGGCCGAGACCCTGATGCGGGAGGCCGCCAGCCTGGGTTTCCAGCGGGCCCAGATAGAGTGGGTCGAGATGCTGCTGCAGGGCATGGGCAGTCCGCTGGATTACGAGGAGGCCTACCACTGGCTGCACGGCGCCGTCATCGGTGACAAGGCGACCCACCAGAAGGCGGCTAGCCTGCTGAGCCGGCTCGGCAATCGCATGCCCGCCAATGCCATCGCCCGCGCCAAGGCGATGCACTAAGCCCGGCAGGCCAGGCCACTCGATACAACAAGGCCCGCGAACCTGAGTTCGTGGGCCTTGTGCATTTCTCCGGTCAGAGGGAGGGATCAGAGATCCTGATGGGGGCCGAATACCTCGTAGTGCATCCGGTCGGCAGGCACGCCCAAACTGCTCAGCTGATCTTTCACTGCCTTCATGAAGCCCAGGGGGCCGCAGAAGTAGTAGTGGGCGTTGGCCGGGATGAGGTCCGTGACCTGTTCCAGCACCAGGGTGCCGCTGAAGTCGTAGTCCTTCCCCCGCACGTCCTGCTCGGCAGGTACCCTGTACCAGACCCGGCTCTGCAAGCTGGCATGTTGGCGGCTCTTGGCCTGGATCTCTTCCTTGAAGGCATGCTGGGCGCCATGCTCGCAGGCATGGAGCCAGCGGATTTCAGTTTCTGATTGCTCGGCCAGCAACTGGTTGAGCATGCTCAGCATGGGGGTCAGGCCCACCCCGGCGGAGATCAGCACCACTGGGGTGGTCGCCTCGGTCCGCAGGAAGAAGTCCCCCGCCGGTGGCATCAACGCCACTTCGTCACCGATGTGAAGCTGGTCATGCAGCAGGTTGGAGGCCTGGCCCTGGGGCTCGCGCTTGACGCTGATGCGGTAGTCGCGGCCATTGGGGGCATCGGAGAGGGAGTATTGACGGATCTCCTGATGCTCCAGCGACGGGTGATTGAGCCGGATGCTGATATATTGCCCCGGCTTGAAGCGCAGCACGGGTTTGCCGTCGACGGGGGCCAGCACGAAGGAGGTGACAAGCTCGCTCTCCTGGCGCTTCTCCTTGATGAGGAAGGGGCGGGCCCCCTGCCAGCCACCGAGCTCGCTCGCCTTCTCCCGGTAGAGCTCACCCTCCCGACCGATGAAGATGTCGGCCAGCACGCCATAGGCCTTGCCCCAGGCTTCCAGCACCTCGTCCGTCACCGCGTTGCCACCCATTTCTTTGAGCGTGGCCAAGAGATGACTACCCACAATGTGATATTGTTCCGGCTGGATCAGGAAACCCGTGTGCTTGTGGGCGATGCGTTCCACGGCTCCGGCCAGGGCCCCCAGGTTGTCGATGTTCCTGGCGTAGGCCGCCACGGCACTGAACAGGGCCAGGGGCTGACCGCCACTGCGCTGATGGGCCAGGTTGAACACATCCTTCAACTCGGGGTTGTGGTGGAACATGCGCTGGTAGAAGTGCTGGGTGAGGGCTGGCCCCGCCGATTCGAGCAAAGGAATGGTGCTCTTGATGACGGCGATGGTGGCTTGGTCTAACATAGGAGGTCCTTTCTAATTGAACATCTGGAATGTCACTTAATAAGTTGCATCCTAAATGTTTAATTGATCTGGATCAATCATCAATTCTTTGCGCTATGCGCCACAGGCACTATGAGACTAACAAGCTATACCGATTTTGGATTGAGAGCCCTGCTCTATCTGGCCACGTTGCCGGAGGGGGAATTGTCGAGCGTGGCCAAGGTGTCTGCCTTGTATGACGTCTCTCGCAATCACATGGTGAAGGTGGTGAATCAGCTGGTGAAGCTGGGTTATCTGCAATCCCAGCGTGGCAAGAATGGCGGGATCCGCATGGCCTGTTCCCCTGAGAGCGTGAACATAGGTCAGGTGATCCGGGCGCTGGAGGGCAATCTGGACGGCATCGACTGCAACTCGCCGGTGTGCCACATCGTCTCCGTCTGTCTGCTCAAGAGTGCCCTGAAGGAGGCGATGAACGCCTTCCTTGCGGTGATGGATGGCTATACACTGCAAGATCTGCTGGCCAACCGCGACGAGCTGCAGCAGGTGTTCGGCGAGTTGATCCCGACCCTGGTGCTGGAGCCGGATGACGAGAGCGAGTGAAACGAAAAAGGCTGCCATCGGCAGCCTTTTTTCAATCCTCGTAACCTGACTCGTTACGGTAGAGATGTGGCATGATCCTCGCCATCTTCACCATGTTGTTCTCCACTTCGAGTATCTCGATGGGATAACCCGCCAGCCTGACGCTGATGTTGGGCTGGGGGATCTCTTCCAGGTACTCCAGGATCACCCCGTTGAGGGTGCGCGGGCCGTCGATGGGCAGGTGCCAGTGCATCTCCTTGTTCAGCTCGCGGATGCTGGCGGAGCCTTCCACCAGGAAGGAGCCATCCGGCTGTGGGTGTATCTCGTCGCTCGGCGCCGGGGTCATGGAGGTGGTGAAGTCGCCCACTATCTCTTCCAGGATGTCATCCAGGGTGATCAGCCCCTGAATATCCCCATACTCGTCGACAATCAGCCCGATCCTCTCCTTGTTGCGCTGGAACTTGGCCAGTTGCACGTTGAGGGGGGTGCCCTGTGGAATGAAGTAGATGGGATCGACTTCCCGCAGCAGGCTGGACTTGCTGAACTGGTCCTTGGCGACCAGTCTGAGGGCATCACGAGAGTGTAAAAATCCGACAACGTCGTCAATATTGTCGCGATAGAGCAGGATCTTGGTGTGAGCGCAGTGAGCCAGCTGGCGCAATATGCTCTTCCAGTCGTCGTTGATGTCGATGGCAGAGATCTCGCTGCGCGGCACCATGATATTTTCCACCGTCATCTTGTCCAGATCCAGAATGCTGATCAGCATCTCCTGATGGCGCTGGGGAATGAGGCTGCCCGCCTCGTTGACTATGGTGCGCAGCTCTTCGGTGTTGAGGGAGTCATCCTTGCGATGTTCCAGTCGCAGCAGCTTGAGCAAGAGGTTGGTGATGCTGTTGATGAGCCAGACCAGGGGGGCGAAGGGCACCATCAGCCCCTTGAGAACCCAGGAGGCGGGGTAGGCGATGCGCTCGGGAAACATGGCCGCCAGTGTCTTGGGAGTGACTTCCCCGAACACCAGCACCACCAGGGTGAGACCGAAGGTGGCGATGGCGACGCCGAGATCCCCGAACAGCCGGATGCAGACGATGGTGGCGATGGCGGAGGCCAGGATGTTGACCAGGTTGTTGCCGATGAGGATTAGGCCAAGCAGGCGATCCGGTCGAGCCAGCAGCTTTTCGACCCGACGGGCTGCCTTGTGCTTGGTTTGGGCCAGATGCCGCAACTTGTAGCGGTTGAGGGACATCAGACCGGTTTCGGAACTGGAGAAGAAGGCTGACAACACAATCAAGATAACGAGAACAATCAGTAATGTGCTCGTTGAGATACTGTCCAAGAAGGGCTCCTGTTGGGGTGGTGTTTGGGTGGCTGAACCGTCAGCTCAGCAAGACTTCCTTGACGAAGCGGCTGCCAAAGTAGGCCAGGGTCAGGATGACGCTGCCGATGAGGCTCAGCATGATGACCTTGCGACCACGCCAGCCACGGGTGTGGTGACCCCACAGCAGCAAGGCATAGACGCACCAGGCCAGGATCGAGAGGATGGCCTTGTGGGACTTGCCCTGGGCGAACATGTCTTCGAGGAAGAACAGACCCGAGGCGATGGAGAGCGTCAGCAGCAAGAGGCCCGCGGAGATAAGCTGGAACAGGCGCTTCTCCACCGTCATCAGGGGCGGCATGGCCGGCAGATGGCTTATCTTTCTAGACTTCAGCTGCCGATCCAGACAGGCAAGCTGGAGCGCAAACAGGCAGGCGATCATCAGTACCGAATAGGCCATCAAGGCGAGCCCGATGTGCAGCAGCAGTTGGGGATGCGCTTCCAGATGGGTGATGTAGCGACCCGGTATCAGGGCGCTGGCGGCGAGCAGCAAGGCCGAGAAACTGTAGACCACGGGCAGCAGGATCCAGCCGTTGAAACGGCGGGTAACGCAGGTCATGAAGCAACTGATGATGAGGCTGACCAAGGAGGCGACGTTCAACATGCTGAGATTCTGGCCGGAATGGGTGGCCAGCACCTCGCTGCCCACCGCCACGCCATGGGCGGTCAGGGCCAGGCCGACACAGGCAAACAGCGACACCTGCCCGACGGGCTTGGCGCTGAGCAGCAGGTGCAGAGAGGCGATGATGGCCAGCAGGTAAAACGCCAGGGCCAGAACAGAGATCACGATCATAACCAGGTCGTTGTCGAACAAGCTTTTATGGATAAGAGGGGCAGTATACCTTGCACAAGATATGCTCGCCAGTTGTGCCAGGGGCTAACTGCCCATATATAAGTAGCAGCTGACAGCCCCGTGCGGCGAATAATCGTCCTCCGGCGTTGACTGGGGTATAATGCCCTCCATTTGTTACACCCGCTCATTCGATGGCGGGTCACCGCCGCAAGCGGTGAGTAATCGTCCCCACAGTGCTGACTGGGGTATAATGCCCCACTAGTTACGCCAAGAATCGGAATGCGTCATGTTTGAGAATTTGACTGAACGACTCTCGCGCACCCTGCGCAATGTCAGTGGCCGTGGCCGGCTGACCGAAGAGAACATCAAGGATACCTTGCGTGAAGTGCGCATGGCGCTGCTCGAGGCGGACGTGGCCCTGCCGGTGGTGCGTGACTTCGTTGCCCGCGTGAAAGAGCGTGCCGTCGGCCAAGAAGTGGCCAAGTCCCTGAGCCCGGGCCAGGCCTTCATCAAGATAGTGCATGGCGAGCTGGTCTCTGTCATGGGAGAGGCGAACGAGCAGCTCAATCTGGCCGCACAGCCGCCGGCCATCATCCTGATGGCGGGCCTGCAGGGTGCCGGTAAGACCACGACTGTGGGCAAGCTCGCCAAGCTGCTCAAGGAGCGCCACAAGAAGAAGGTACTGGTGGTCAGTGCCGACGTCTACCGCCCGGCGGCGATCAAGCAGCTCGAGACCCTGGCCAATGACATCTCGGTCGATTTCTTCCCGAGCGATGTGACCCAGAAGCCGGTGGCGATCGCCACCGCCGCCATCGATCAGGCGCGCAAGAAATTCTATGACGTGGTGATCGTCGATACCGCCGGTCGTCTGCACGTGGACACCGAGATGATGGCGGAGATCCAGGATCTTCACGCCACCATCAAGCCGGTCGAGACCCTGTTCGTGGTGGATGCCATGACAGGTCAGGATGCGGCCAATACTGCCAAGGCGTTCAACGAAGCGCTGCCGCTCACCGGCGTCATCCTCACCAAGGCGGACGGCGACGCCCGCGGCGGTGCCGCCCTGTCGGTGCGCCACATCACCGGCAAACCGGTCAAGTTCATCGGTATGGGTGAGAAGACCGATGCGCTGGAGCCCTTCCACCCGGATCGTCTCGCCTCCCGCATCCTCGGCATGGGGGACGTGCTGTCGCTCATCGAGGAAGTGGAACGCACGGTCGACAAGGAGAAAGCCGCCAAGCTGGCCAGCAAGGTCAAGAGCGGCAAGGGCTTCGATCTGGAAGATTTCCGCGAGCAGCTGGCCCAGATGCGCAACATGGGCGGCATGATGGGCATGCTCGACAAGTTGCCCGGCATGTCCGGTCTGCCGGATAACGTGAAAGATCAGATGGATGACAAGATCACAGTGCGGATGGAGGCCATCATCAGCTCCATGACGCCCAAGGAGCGTGCTCATCCCGATCTCATCAAGGGCTCCCGCAAGCGTCGCATCGCCGCGGGTTCCGGCATGCAGGTGCAGGACGTGAACAAGCTGCTCAAGCAGTTCACCGAGATGCAGCGCATGATGAAGAAGATGTCCGGCAAGGGTGGCATGCGCAAGATGATGGGCCAGATGAAGAACATGCTGCCCCCGGGATTCGGTGGTGGCGGACGCGGTCCGTTCTGATTTTCCTGCTTGTCAGGCAAAAAGGCTCACCGCGGTGAGCCTTTTTCATGCCAACTCCTGCGCAAAAAATAGCAGGCTTGGTTGCAATTATTACGAATCCAAGTAGAATTACGCGGCTTATTTTAAGCTAGGGTCTGCGTATTTGCAGGCCTTGTTCATTAGATGTTCATGAGGACGATATGGTAACCATTCGTTTACAACGTGGTGGCGCGAAAAAGCGTCCGTTCTACCAGGTAGTAGTTTCTGACAGCCGTTGCGCCCGTGACGGTCGCTTCATCGAGCGCGTTGGTTTCTTCAACCCGGTTGCTGCTGGTAACGCTGAGAAGCTGAACCTGGACCTGGCTCGTATCGAGCATTGGGTTGCTACTGGTGCCACTGTTTCTGACCGTGTTGCCAAGCTGATCAAAGACGCTAAAAAAGCTGCTTAATCAGCCAAGCGGTAAGGAGTTAAGGTGGAAAAACCTATAGTTCTGGGCACCCTGGGTACCGTCTACGGCATCAAGGGCTGGCTTAAAGTGAACTCCTTCACCGATGTTGCCGAAGCGATTTTCGATTACAACCCCTGGCTGATCAATCAGAACGGGGTGTGGCGTGAGATTCAGGTTTCGGCCTGGAAGCGTCACAACAAGGGTCTGATCTGCAAGCTCGATGGTATCGATGTGCGCGAGGATGCCCTGGCATTGACCAATGTCGAGATTGGCGTAGCCGCCGATCTGTTGCCTGCGTTGCCTGAAGGTGAGTTCTACTGGCGTGACCTGATTGGTTGCTCCGTGATGACCACCAAGGGATACGACCTGGGCAAGGTGACCGAATTGATGGAAACCGGCTCCAACGATGTGTTGGTGGTTGAGGCCAATGTAAAAGATGCCTTTGGTGCAAAGGAGCGGCTGATCCCGTTCCTGGAAGAGCAGGTGATCAAGAACATTGATCTGACTGCTCGAACAATCGAAGTTGATTGGGATCCTGGTTTCTAGTTTCCCGCGCTAACACGGGTGCCGGAGGTTTCTTATGTGGATTGGGGTGATCAGCCTCTTCCCGGAAATGTTCCGAGCCATTACCGAGCACGGGGTAACGGGTCGGGCCGTCAAGAGTGGCCTGCTGCAGATTGAGTGCTGGAATCCTCGGGATTTCACCCACGACAAACACCGTACGGTCGATGATCGTCCTTATGGTGGTGGGCCTGGGATGCTGATGATGGTTCAGCCGCTGCGTGATGCGATTCATGCAGCCAAGCAAGCGGCGGGAGACGGGGCGAAAGTCATCTATCTCTCTCCTCAGGGACGCAAGCTGACTCAAGCGGGCGTAACCGAGTTGGCGACGAATCAGAAACTGATTCTGGTCGCCGGTCGATACGAAGGTATCGATGAACGCGTGATACAAACCGAAGTCGACGAAGAGTGGTCTATCGGGGATTACGTGTTAAGTGGTGGCGAGTTGCCTGCCATGACCCTGATCGATGCGGTTTCGCGTCTGGTCCCCGGGGTCTTGGGTGATCAGGCCAGTGCCGAGCAGGACTCCTTCACGGATGGCCTGCTGGATCATCCCCACTACACTCGGCCGGAGTTGTTGGATGGATTGGCGGTGCCCGAGGCGCTGACAAGCGGCAATCACGAAGTGATTCGGCGCTGGCGTCTCAAGCAGTCGCTCGGACGAACCTGGCAGAGAAGGCCGGAACTTATTAACAACCTAGCTCTGACTGACGAGCAAGAATCACTTCTTGCCGAGTATGTCCGCGAAGTGCGTGACAGCGTTAAGTAGAGTTTTCAGTTTATCCTAGGTAAGGAAAGACAATGAGCAAGATTATTCAGCAGCTTGAACAAGAGCAACTGCGTACCGACATCCCGGCTTTTGCCCAGGGCGACACCGTACGTGTTCAAGTTCGTGTTAAAGAAGGTGGTAAAGAGCGTCTGCAGGCTTTCGAAGGCATCGTCATTGCCAAGCGTAACCGCGGTCTGCACTCTGCTTTCACCGTTCGCAAGATCTCCAACGGCGAAGGTGTTGAGCGTGTATTCCAGACTCACTCTCCGCTGATCCACAGTGTAGAACTGAAGCGTCGTGGTGATGTTCGCCGCGCCAAGCTGTACTACCTGCGCAACCTGTCCGGCAAAGCTGCTCGTATCAAAGAGAAGCTCAACTAATTCGATTCGAATTGGTGTCGGTATGTCGACGAATAGCTCGACAGGTAGTGAAAAGGCTCGCCAATGGCGAGCCTTTTTTGTATCCGTCATTTGAGGCGGTGGGTTCAACCTGGTTGGCTGACCCGCACCACAGAGTTGTCGCGCCCGAAGGGGCCGGGCACATAGTCGTCCGCTTCCCAGTCGTTGTCATAACGGGTCTCCCCGTCTGGCTGCACCAGTTGATAGCAATACTCGAAATGACTGGGGCCATCGGTGGGAAGGTTGAGGGTCGCCTTGAACTCCCCGCTCTTCATTCTTTTCAATTCGATGGGTTGCCACTGGCTGAACTCCCCCAGCAGCAAGACCTGTTCGGCCTCGCCTGCGGCCTCTTTTTCCACTGCGAAGGTCACCTTGACCTCGGGGCGGGACTTGAGAAATTGCTTGTTGATCGGCATATCGACTCCTTGTCACTGACTGCGAAGAAAGCAGCGATGTTCATTTTTATATCACCTTATGACAAAGATGTTGATAGCAATCGTCAGGCAGGCAGGGCGAAATGACGCCGAAGCAGCTGGTGAGTGAACTCAATCTTGAGGTAGAAGCCCCTTGGCAGTGTCTGGATTGGCTGGCCATTGCGGCCGATGGCGCGAGTCAGCGCCTTGCTGTTGGCCGCCTTGGGGCGCAGTTGCATGACCTGACCGTGGCGGGCGCTGATCTGCTCCACCTCCCCCAGTACTATCATGTCCATCAGCTCCTCCCAATCCTGACGCAGCAACCTGTCTTCTTCTTCACTCGGGCTCCACAGCAACGGCATGCCGACCCGGCGTTCGCCGACGGGGATGGTGCGGCTGCCCTCCACCGGGATCCAGAGTACCCGCGACAGCTTGTTGCGCACATTGGACTCCTCCCAGCGCTGGCCACTGATCCCGATGAGGGGAGCGACGCAGACGAAGGTGGTTTCCAGCGGTTTGCCCTGAGGATCGATCGGGATCGTCTTGAGCTCGATGCCGAGATCGGGGAAGTCCTGCTCCGGGCGGCTGCCGGCGCTGGCGCCCAGCTGCCACTCGATCAACTGGCCGATCCAGCCCTTGTCCCGCCTGAGATCCCGTGGCACCGGGATACCGGCCGTCGCGGCGAGCTGGGCCAGGGTGAAGCCCGCCATGGCGTAGGCGCGCGCCATCAATTCCTGCTCTGACTGTGGATTGACGGGCATGAGGGGCTCCTGTTGGCGAGAAGGGGGTGGACAAGTGTGATCCTGACAGAGGATCGCTGTTTTTGTAACCGATCCTTGCCCGGCTATGCACAGGGGGGGCAAGATTGTGAATTATCATCTATGGCAATGATTTTAAAGGAATTTGACTTTTTTCTCCAGCCTGGAGAATGGGAGGATCCCGGTTGCAACGAGTTGTCCAAGGGTTTGACCTGGCTGTTGCACATAGTTATCCACAGAAAACTTGGATAACTGACATAAAGTGGTGATACAGGGCCCGGCATCAGAAATAAATGTGAGAGCACGCCGATTTTTCTCGCCATATCGGTGCAGATAATGCGCCATCCTTGTGGATAAACTAGCCTTGGTTGATCTTTGAACAGTCGAACTTGTTCACAATTGACAGTCAGGATCCTCGGGCGCAAAAGACATGGATCTTGATCCAGTCTTTAAATATTAACTATATGTATTTAAATGAATATTTTGTTTTTATATGAATCGGGTATGATACGGCATGATTTGAAGTCGTAGTATAAAACTACTGTATATACCCGCTTGATCACAGGCTTATGCACAGTCTGGGTGGGCAACTTGCGGAGCTTGTCCTTCAGGTTTGTTTATAACTTTGCTTGAAATGCCAAGTTATTCATGAGTGGAAGATGACAGTCCCTGTTTGCCGCCACGGGGTGAATGTGGAACAATCTCTTTATAGATTCAGCCTTTATAAGGTGATCACGTGATAGATGGCGACGGATTTCGTCCCAATGTCGGCATCGTGATCTGTAACCGTGACGGGCAAGTATTGTGGGCTAAGCGCTATGGGCAGCACTCCTGGCAGTTTCCGCAGGGGGGAGTTGATGATGGTGAATCGCCGGAGCAGGCCATGTATCGTGAGCTGTATGAGGAGATAGGCCTCAAGCCCGACGATGTGACCATACTGGCGACCAGTCGCAACTGGCTGAAGTATCGCTTACCCAAACGACTCGTTCGCTGGGACAGTTCACCGGTCTGTATTGGCCAGAAGCAGAAATGGTTTTTGCTGCAGCTCGATCCTGGCAAAGAGTCCAGGATCCAGTTCGGTTGTCATGGTCACCCGGAATTTGATGATTGGCGTTGGGTCAGCTTCTGGTACCCGGTTCGTCAGGTCGTCTCCTTCAAGCGGGAAGTTTACCGCCGGGTGATGAAGGAGTTTGCCCCGCTGGCCATGCCGGTGCCGGTGGTGCAGGCTAATCGAAAGGATGGGCGGCGTAACCGCTCGCGCTAAGGAGCACAATTAGTTGCTGACGGAACTCAGACGCATCGTCGAGAGCATGGCCGAGGCCAACACCCTCGAACAGGCCTTGCAAGCATTGGTGAGCCAGACCCGGCTCGCCATGACGGTGGACTGCTGCTCCGTTTATGTCGCCGAACCAGACATGCGCCGCTATCGACTGGCGGCGACCGATGGTCTGGCCGAGTCTGCGGTGGGCAAGGCCACCCTACCGTTCGAGCAGGGCATAGTCGGTCTGGTGGGTCAGCGGGAAGAGCTGATCAACCTGGCGGATGCGCCTTCTCACCCCAGTTTCAAGTTCCTGCCCGATGTCGCGGAAGAGGCGTTTCGCTCCTTCCTCGGCGCCCCCATCATGCACCAGCGCCAGGTGGTCGGCATTCTGGTGGTGCAGCAGAAAGAGAGCAGGCTGTTCGATGAAGGGGAAGAGTCCTTCATGGTCACCCTGGCGGCACAGCTGGCGGCCCGCATCGCCCAGGCCCAGGCCAAGGGTTGGTTGCAGAAGACCGACTGGAGCAAGCCGCTGCGCGGCATCGCCGGTGCCAGCGGCATCGCCATCGCCAAGGCCTGGGTGTGGCGCCCGCGCAAGGCGCTCAACAGCATCACCCCGCGCAAGGACGAGGAGCACGGCAAGCAGCTGGCCCGGCTGGAGCTTGCGGTGGAAGAGGTACGCCACGACCTGGAGAGCCTGGCGCTGCGCTTTCGCGAAAGCTACAGCCAGGATTCGGTCGCCATCTTCGACATCTATCTGCACCTGCTGAACGATCCCGGCTACATCAAGCCCATCCGCAACAAGGTCAGCAAGGAGCACTGGACCGCCATCTCCGCGGTCAAGATCATCAGCGATCGGCTGATCGAGCAGTTCAAGGGGATGAAGGATCCCTACCTGCGGGAGCGCTCCACCGATGTGAAAGACATCGCCCAGCGGCTCATCAGCCGGCTGGTGCAGGACGAACCCGAGCAGCTCACCATAGGCGAGCCGGTGGTGCTGGTCGCCGACGAGGTGACCGCCACCATACTCGCCGAGATCCCGCGGGAGTTTCTGAGCGGCGTGGTCTCCCTCAAGGGGGGAACCAACTCCCATGCCGCCATCCTGGCCCGTGCCATGGGGGTGGCGGCCATCATGGGGGTGGATCTGCCCCTGGGTGACATAGGCGGGCGCACCCTGGTCATCGACGGTTACAGCGGCGATCTCTTCATCGAGCCCAATCAGGTGATCCTGACCGAGTACCGGCAACTGCTCAATGAGGAGCGGGCGCTCGATACCCTGGTGCGCAGCGTCGACAACCAACCCTCGGAGACGGCGGACGGCACCCCTGTCTCCTTGCTGCTCAACGCCGGCCTCAGCGCCGACACCGAGATCTCCCTCAACCATCTGGCGGACGGGGTCGGGCTCTATCGCACCGAGATCCCCTTCATGCTGCAGGATAGCTTCCCCTCCGAATGGGAGCAGACGGCGCGCTATCGGGGGATCCTGGAGACCTATCGGGATCGCCCGGTCTGCATGCGCACCCTGGACGTGGGGGGGGACAAGCAATTGCCCTATTTCCCCATAGTGGAGGAAAATCCCTTCCTTGGCTGGCGGGGGATCCGGCTCACCCTGGATCACCCCGAGTTGTTCCTGGTGCAGCTCAAGGCCATGCTGCGCGCCAGCGAAGGGCTGGACAATCTGGCCATCATGCTGCCGATGATCAGCAGTGTCAGTGAAATCAAGGCTTCCCGCCGGCTGCTGGATCAGGCCTGGCGTGAAGTGTCGGAAGAGGCGGCGAGCCGCGATGCGGTGATCCGCTACCCCAGCCTGGGGGTGATGATAGAGGTGCCCTCCGCCCTCTACATCCTGCCGGAGATGGCCCCCCTCATCGATTTCTGGTCGGTGGGCAGCAATGACCTGACCCAGTATCTGCTGGCGGTGGATCGCAACAACGCCCGGGTCGCCAGCATCTATGACGCCTTCCATCCCGCGGTGATCCGCGCCCTGCAACTGCTGGTCGATGCCTCCCATCGCTACCAGAAGCCGGTCTCGGTCTGTGGCGAACTGGCCGGGGATCCGGTCGGCGTGCTGCTGCTGCTGGCCATGGGCTATCGCCGTTTCAGCATGAACACCCACAACATTTCCCGCATCAAGTACGTGCTGCGTCAATCCGATCTCGGCGAGCTGAAGGCGCTGATGGCGGATGGCCTCAAGCACGACAATCCCCACGTGCTCCGTGGCCTGTTTGCCCGCTACCTGGAAGAGCACGGTCTGGGCGGTTTGCTGCGCGCAGGCCACAAGACCAAGCTGCCCGATTGATATTCAGTCTTGTTCCTGCTGACGAATGATCGGAGAATGCGGCTTTTCTTATGACTGGGGCCGCGCCATGCAGCACGACGGATATTGGGTTTTCTCGCAGATTGATCCCGTAGCATTCAGTTTGGGACCACTATCGGTACGCTGGTATGGTCTCATGTATTTGTTTGGTTTCGCCTTTGCCATGTGGCTTGCAGGCCGCCGCGCCGATGCGCCCAACAGTGGCTGGACCCGCAACGAGGTCTCTGACCTGCTGTTCTATGGCTTCCTCGGGGTGATCCTGGGCGGACGCATCGGCTATGTGCTGTTCTACAACTTCGATCTCTTCCTGGCCGATCCCACCTACCTGTTCAAGATCTGGACCGGCGGCATGTCGTTCCACGGCGGCCTGATCGGGGTCATCACAGCCATGATCTGGTTTGCCCACAAGACCAAGCGTCACTTCTTCACCGTGGCAGACTTTGTGGCACCGCTCATTCCGTTCGGCCTCGGCGTCGGCCGCATCGGCAACTTCATGAACGGCGAGCTGTGGGGCCGGGTCACGGACGTGCCCTGGGCCATCATCTTCCCGGAGGCCGGCCCAGAGCCGCGTCACCCCTCCCAGCTCTACCAGTTCGCCCTGGAAGGGGTGGTGCTCTTCATCATCCTGAACCTGTTCTGGCGCAAGAACCCGCCACGGGGCGCCATCTCCGGCATGTTCCTGCTGTTCTACGGCCTGTTCCGCTTCCTGGTGGAGTTCGTACGCCAGCCTGACAGCCAGCTGGGTCTCTACTTCCAGGAGATCAGCATGGGCCAGATCCTCTCCACCCCGATGATCATCATCGGCGCCCTGATGATCTGGGTTGCCTACAAGCGTCCTCAGCTGTTCGGCAACGCGGCGAAGGAGGCAAAGCAATGAGGGCCTGTCTCGGTCTTATACAGAAGATCCTGCCACAATATTCCTGCGGGAGTGTGAGGATGTTTGGTGATGCCGCGAAGGAGGCAAAGCAATGAGGGTATATCTCGACCTGATGCAAAAGATCCTGGATGAAGGCACAGTCAAATCCGATCGCACCGGCACGGGGACAGTCTCCCTGTTCGGTCATCAGATGCGCTTCAATCTGGCGGAAGGCTTCCCGCTGGTCACCACCAAGAAGTGCCACCTGCGTTCCATCATTCACGAGCTGCTGTGGTTCCTCAATGGCGACACCAACACTGCCTACCTGAAAGAGCACGGCGTCAGCATCTGGGACGAGTGGGCTGACGAGCACGGCGATCTGGGCCCTGTCTATGGTGCCCAATGGCGTTCCTGGCCGGCGGCCGATGGCACCGTCATCGACCAGATCCAGAAGGCGGTGGATGACATCAAGCACAACCCGGATTCGCGCCGCATCATAGTCTCCGCCTGGAACGTGGGTGAGCTGGACAAGATGGCGCTCGCCCCTTGTCACGCCTTCTTCCAGTTCTATGTGGCGGACGGCAAGCTCTCCTGCCAGCTCTATCAACGCAGCTGCGATGTCTTCCTCGGTCTGCCGTTCAACATCGCGAGCTACGCCCTGCTGACCCACATGATGGCCCAGCAGTGCGATCTGGCCGTGGGCGACTTCGTCTGGACCGGTGGCGACGTGCACCTCTACTCCAACCACATGGAGCAGACGGCGCTGCAGCTCTCCCGCGAGCCGCGTTCCTTGCCGCAGCTGGTGATCAAGCGCAAGCCGGACTCCATCTTCGACTACCGGTTCGAGGACTTCGAGATCCAGGGCTATGATCCCCATCCGGGTATCAAGGCCCCTGTCGCCATCTGATCCTGCATCCGCCGTGATGGCGAGCGGTGCTCGGCGGGATCTCCCGCTATGCTATTCCACCTGTTCGAAAGGCGCCTGCGGGCGCCTTTTTCATGTCTGGAAAGCATGAATATGCAAAGAAATGAATGCTCCAGAGGCGAGGGAAGGTGGGGGAAAACGTGCTTATAGCAGACATGATTTGCTTTGCCTTCGGTTTTCCCGTTGTTATTGGCAGTTAGAAACGATTTTTCATTGGTTCACTCGCCCCCTAGACTGAAAAAGTACAATTTTATGGATAGTTAGACCATGAGCGATGTGTTCAAGCGATTTCTCAAACTGGAGTCAGCCTCCGGAATAATTCTGATCCTGGCCGCCCTGTTGGCCATCGGTCTGGCCAACTCTGCCCTGGCGGAGCACTATCAGAGCTTCCTCAATACCCAGGTACAGGTGCGCATTGCCGCCCTCGACATCAACAAGCCGCTGCTGCTCTGGATCAACGACGGCTTCATGGCGATCTTCTTCCTGCTGGTCGGGCTGGAAGTAAAGCGTGAGATGCTGGAGGGGGCGCTCTCATCACGGGTGCAGGCCACCTTCCCGGCCATCGCCGCCGTGGGCGGCATGCTGGCCCCTGCGCTCATCTATGCCTTCTTCAACTACGAGGATGAAATCACCCGGGCCGGCTGGGCCATTCCAGCCGCAACCGACATCGCCTTCGCCCTCGGGGTGATGGCGCTGCTCGGCAAGCGGGTGCCGACCAGCCTCAAGGTATTCCTGCTGGCCCTGGCCATCATGGATGACCTTGGGGTCATCATCATCATCGCCCTCTTCTATACCCAGCAGCTGTCGCTGACTGCACTGGCGGTCGGCATAGTGGCGACCCTCACTCTGCTCTGGATGAATCGTCGTGGTGAGGACAGGATCGGTCTCTACATGCTGGTGGGTCTGGTGCTCTGGGTGGCCGTGCTCAAGTCGGGCGTCCATGCGACCCTGGCCGGCGTCATCGTTGGCTTCATGATCCCGCTCAACGGCAAGCGTTATGCCTCGCCGCTCAAGCACCTGGAGCATGTGCTGCATCCCTGGAGCGCGTACCTGATACTGCCGTTGTTTGCCTTTGCCAACGCCGGGGTCTCCCTCGACGGCATCCAGCTGTCGGATCTGCTCAGCCCGGTGCCCATGGGTATCATTCTGGGGCTCTTCATCGGCAAGCCCCTCGGCATCTTCACCATCAGCTGGCTGTCGGTGAAACTCGGCATCGCCCAGCTGCCGAGTGGCGTCAACTTCAGACAGATCTTTGCCGTCAGCATCCTGTGTGGCATCGGCTTCACCATGTCGATGTTCATCGCATCGCTGGCATTCGAGCATGGCGGACTGGACTACGGCAGCTACTCACGCCTCGGGATCCTGGTGGGATCCACTCTGGCGGCCGTGATCGGTTTTATCGCCCTGCGGATATCGCTGCCCAATCGGGAGGCGAATCAAAGCACGGAGGGGTTATGAGAAGACTCGGATGGTTAGTCTTGCTGGCGAGCCCGGCAGTCTGGGCGAATAGCCTGGCGGATTGCCAGCAGGATGCGGCGTCGGCCAGTTGTTCGGCCTATCTCAACGGGGTGGTGGACAGCGCCCTCATGCTGGGAGACCAGCAGGCCAAGGCCCTATTCGGTGAAACCTTCACCGAACGGGCCCTGAGCAGCAGGGCTGGCGAGCGAGTCAAGCAGTCGAACAAGCGCTACTGCGGGGAGCGGATGCCGGATCCGGCCCACCTCAAGCTGACCCTGCAAGAGCAGTTCGGCGCAAACAAAGTTGACTCGATCAGCGACATGTATGACATTCTGGCGGTTGAACTCAGCTGCTACCGGAGCCCGCGCAGCGCGGGAACCCCATCGGATGTCACACCTTAATTACAACCACCTTTACTATTTTTGGATGACTCAGAAGAAGGGCTCCGTCACCCAGGCGGCGGAAGCCCTCTTCCTCACTCCCCAGACCGTCACCGGTCAGATCAAGTTGCTGGAGCAGCGCCTCGGCGGCAAGCTGTTGATCCGCAAGGGGCGCTCCCTGGAGGCCACCGAGCTGGGCCAGCTGGTGTTTCGCTATGCCGACAAGATGTTCAGCCTCTCCTACGAGATGCTGGATATCGTCAACTACCGCAAGGAGAGCCAGATCCTGTTCGACGTCGGCATCGCCGATGCTCTCTCCAAGCGCCTCGCCAGCCGGGTGCTGCTCTCCGTCATCCCCAACGACGGCTCCATCCACCTGCGCTGTTTCGAATCGACCCACGAGCTGCTGCTGGAGCAGCTGAGCGAGCACAAGCTCGACATGATCCTCTCCGATTGCCCGGTGGACTCCAGCCAGCATGCCGGTCTGCTCTCCAAGCGGCTGGGGGGCTGCGGCGTCAGCTTCTTCTGCAAGGCGCCGCAGCCCGAAAAGCCTTTTCCCGCCTGTCTGGAGGAGCGCAAGCTGCTCATCCCTGGCCGTCGAACCGCCATGGGGCGTCAGCTGACCCAGTGGTTCGAGCAGCAGGGCATCTCTCCCAGCATCCTGGGGGAATTCGACGATGCGGCCCTGATGAAGGCATTTGGCTTCTTCAATCAAGGTATCTTCATGGCGCCGACCATCTATCGGGAGGAGATCCTGGAGGGGGAGGAGGTGATGCTGATCGGGGAGACCCAGGATCTGATGGAGGAGTACTACGTCATCTTCGCCGAGCGGATGATCCAGCATCCGGCGGTGAAGCGGGTGTGCGAGAGTGATTTCTCCTTCCTCTTTGCCGGTCAGGAGGACTTCACCACCATTCAGCCGGCGACCCTGTCATTTTAAATCGACGGGGCAGGGGGTATGATTCCTGTCTTGCAGGGGAGGGAATGCGATGCAGTTGGAAGAGATGGAGGCGAATGCCGGACGTGCGGTGACCCTGCTCAAGGCGCTGGCCAATGAACGGCGCTTGTTCATTCTGTGCCAGTTATTGGACAGAGAGCTATCGGTAGGGGAACTCAACGGGGTGCTTGGACTGAGTCAATCGGCCCTGTCACAGCATCTGGCGGTGTTGCGGCGCGATGAGCTGGTGGCGACGCGAAAAGAGGCCCAGACGGTCTACTATTCGCTGCGCAGCCATGAGGTACGCGAGATGATTGGATTGTTGCATAAGTTGTATTGCAGCGAACCCAAATAAAAAACCGGCACTAAGGCCGGTTTTTTTAGCTTTATTCAGCCGAAGCTGATTAAGCCATGGCTTTGATCTGGGAAGACAGGCGGCTCTTGTGACGAGCAGCTTTGTTCTTGTGGATCAGGCCTTTGGTCGCCATACGATCCATGATCGGCTGAGCAACAGCGAAAGCGGCAGTGGCTGCAGCCTTGTCGCCAGAGGCGATGGCAGCGATCACTTTCTTCAGGTAGGTACGGGTCATGGAACGACGGCTGGCGTTGTGCTGACGACGTTTCTCTGACTGAAGAGCACGCTTCTTAGCAGATTTGATGTTAGCCAAGGTAAAACTCCTAAAACTGTCTTAGCGAGTGTATTGAAAAGGCCCGGAAATATGCCTTCCCAACCACATATTGTCAAATGATTTGTGCAAATAAACACCGCCCCCCGGTGGTGTGTCAGATGGGAGACGGTTAAACTGTCGGCCGATTCTAACAGCATTCTTTTCTTTCTGACAGTTCCAGAGGCCTCGTCTTGAGTAAGAAATTGATCAAATCCGGCATGATAGTGTCCGGAATGACGCTGGCGTCCCGCGTGATGGGCTTGGTGCGCGATGTGGTCATCGCCAATCTGCTCGGTGCCGGGGTGGCCGCAGACGTCTTCTTCTTCGCCAACCGCATTCCCAACTTCTTGCGCAGGTTGTTCGCCGAAGGGGCCTTCAACCAGGCCTTCGTGCCGGTGATGACGGAGTACAAGAAAAACGGTGACGAGCAGGCCGTGCGCGAGCTGCTGGCGGCGGTGGCGGGCACCCTTGGGGGAATAGTCACCATAGTCACCCTGCTCGGGGTGCTGGGCTCGGGTGTGCTGACCGCCATCTTTGGCTGGGGCTGGTTCTGGGACTGGCTGCACGGCGGGCCGGCGGCCGAGAAGTTCGAGCTTGCCAGCCTGATGCTCAAGATTACTTTCCCCTATCTCTGGTTCATCACCTTCACCGCCATGGCCGGTGCCATCCTCAACACCTTCGGTCGCTTCGCCGTCTCCTCCTTCACGCCGGTGTTTCTCAACCTCACCATGATTGCGGCGGCCTGGTGGATAGCCCCGTTGCTGGAGCGGCCCGAGATCGCGCTGGCGATCGGCGTCTTCCTCGGCGGCCTGGTGCAGTTTCTGTTCCAGTACCCCTTCCTGCGCCAGATCAACATGCTGGTGTGGCCCAAGTGGGGTTGGCACCATCCTGGTGTGGTGAAGATCCGCACCCTGATGATACCGGCGCTGTTCGGCGTCTCGGTCAGCCAGATCAATTTGCTGATCAACACCATGCTGGCCTCCTTCCTGGCGACCGGCGCCATCAGCTATCTCTATTACTCGGATCGCCTGCTGGAGTTCCCCCTCGGTCTGTTCGCGGTCGCCATCAGCACTGTGATCCTGCCGGCGCTGGCCAGGAAACATGTGGATGCGGATCCGGCCGATTTCTCCCGCACCATGGACTGGGGGGTGCGCATGGTGATGCTGCTCGGTCTGCCCGCCATGGTAGGGATTGCCGTATTGCGCGAGCCCATACTGCGGGTGCTGTTCATGCGCGGCGAGTTCGGCATGCACGAGGTGGCGATGTCGAGCGCCAGCCTGCTGGCATCCACCACTGGCTTGCTGTCGCTGATGCTGATCAAGGTGCTGGCCCCTGGCTACTACGCCCGCCAGGACACCAGGACCCCGGTGCGGATCGGCATCATGGCCATGGTGGCCAACATGGTGTGCAACCTCATCTTCATCTATCCGCTTGGTTATGTGGGGCTGGCGCTCGCCACCGCCTGCTCCGGCACCCTGAATGCGGCCCTGCTGTTCAAGGGGCTCTATCAGCAGGCCGTCTATCGCCCTTCCCGCAACACGGGCCTGTTCTGCCTCAAGCTGCTGGCAGCGACCGTGCTGATGGGGGGCGTGCTTGGCTATCTGTCACCGGGTCTTGCCCAGTGGGGGGCCTGGAGCATGGGCAAGGCCACTCTGGAGCTGACCTTGCTGCTCTGCCTTGGGGGCGCATTGTATGGAATCGTCCTGCTGGTGCTGGGGGTCAGGCCAAGACACCTGAAATCGGGTCAGCAATGAGGCTGATGAGGCCCGGGTTCCGGGCCAGATACCTGAAATCGGCTCAACAGCAGGGCTGACCCTGATTGCTGCCTGATATATAATCCGCCGATTTCCATGGCAGCAACGCACAAGGCACTGATGGAGCTCATTCGCGGCATTCACAATATCAAGCCCCGTCACCGGGGCTGTGTATTGACCATAGGCAACTTCGATGGGGTTCATCAGGGACACCATGCGGTGTTGGCCCGCTTGCAGGAGAAAGCCGCCCAGCTTGGCCTGCCCGCCTGCGTCATGCTGTTCGAGCCGCAGCCCCTTGAGCTCTTTGCGGGGGACGCCGCCCCTGCCCGGCTCAGCCGCTGGCGAGAGAAGTACGAAGCCCTCAAGGGGATGCAGATAGATCGCATGCTCTGCGTGCGGTTCACGCACCGCTTCGCCGAGCAGGCCGCCAGCACCTTCATCGAGCAGCTGCTGGTGGAGAAACTTGGCGTGCACTACCTGGTGGTGGGCGATGATTTTCGCTTCGGCAAGGGGCGGGAAGGGGACTTCCACCTGCTGGAGGAGGCGGGCCACCGCTTCGGCTTCGAGGTGATCAGCACCCAGAGCTTCCAGGTCGAACGCCAGCGGGTCAGCAGCACCCTGGTGCGCGAGGCCTTGAAGGCAGGGCGGATGGCGGAGGTGGAGCTGATGCTCGGCCGCCCCTATGCCATCAGCGGCCGGGTGGCCCACGGCGACAAGCTGGGGCGCACCATAGGTTTTCCTACCGCCAATCTCGCGCTCAAACGGCAGGTGATCCCGGTCGGTGGCGTGTTCGCGGTGGAAGTGTTATGTTCCGGCAAGACCTTCCCCGGTGTCGCCAATGTGGGTGTACGGCCGACCTTGAGCGGTACACAAGCCAGATTGGAAGTACATCTATTTGATTTTTCTGGTGATCTATACGGTCAGCAGGTCAAGGTGCTGCTTCGCCACAAGCTGCGCGAAGAGCAGAAGTTTGCCTCTTTCACCGCCTTGAAAGAGCAGATCGAACGAGATGCCCTGGCGGCCCGAGCCTGGTTCGGGCTGCCACCATTCAATTTACCCAGCACTCTTTTAGAAAAGAAGGGAACCCAGGACTGATGAGCGACTATAAACACACCCTGAATCTGCCGGAAACCGAGTTTCCGATGCGTGGCGATCTGGCCAAGCGCGAACCCAACATGCTCAAGCGTTGGTACGATCAGGATCTTTACGGCGCCATTCGCCGCGCCAAAGCGGGCAAGCCTTCTTTCATTCTGCATGATGGCCCTCCCTACGCGAACGGCAGCATTCACATCGGTCACTCGGTCAACAAGATCCTCAAAGACATCATCATCAAGTCCAAGGGCCTCTCCGGCTTCGACTCCCCCTATGTGCCGGGCTGGGATTGCCACGGTCTACCCATCGAGCTGAAGGTGGAAGGCATGGTCGGCAAGCCGGGGGAGAAGGTTTCCGCCGCCGAGTTCCGCGCCGAGTGCCGCAAATACGCCAAGACCCAGATCGAGGCGCAGAAGACCGACTTCATCCGCTTAGGGGTGCTGGGTGACTGGGAACACCCCTACCTGACCATGGACTTTGGCACCGAAGCCAACATCATCCGCTCCATGGCCAAGATTGTCGCCAATGGTCACCTGCACAAGGGTTCCAAGCCGGTGCACTGGTGTACCGACTGTGGCTCCGCGCTGGCGGAAGCCGAAGTGGAGTACTACGACAAGAATTCCCCCTCCATCGACGTGCGTTTCAAGGCCGTCGACGAGGCGGGCGTTGCCGCCAAGTTCGACTGCCCTGAAGGTCACTTCGGCCGTGGCCCGCTCTCTGCCGTGATCTGGACCACCACCCCCTGGACCCTGCCGGCCAACCGCGCCATCGCCATGCACGCCGATCTGGACTACGCCCTGGTACAGGTGGAGGGTGACAACCCCGAGCGCCTGATCCTGGCCGCCGAGCTGGTCAAGGACGTGATGGACCGCGCCGGTATCGAGAAATTCCACAACCTGGGCTATGCCAAGGGCGCGGCGCTCGAGCTGCTGCGCTTCAACCACCCCTTCTACCGCTTCGACGTGCCGGTCGTGCTGGGTGATCACGTCACCCTGGATGCCGGTACCGGCGCCGTGCACACCGCCCCTGGCCACGGTCAGGAAGACTTCGTGGTCGGTCAGAAGTATGGTCTGGAAGTGGCCAACCCGGTGGGCAGCAACGGCGTCTACCTGCCGGATACCGAGCTGTTTGCCGGCCAGCACGTGTTCAAGGCCAATGCGGCCGTGGTCGAGGTGCTGACCGAGCGTGGCGCCCTGCTGCACCACAAGGTATTCAATCACTCCTACCCGCACTGCTGGCGTCACAAGACCCCGATCATCTTCCGTGCCACCCCCCAGTGGTTCATCAGCATGGAGCAGAAGGGGCTGCGCAAGCGCGCGCTGGAAGAGATCGAACGCATCGAAAAAGATGGTATCAAACAACACGGCCAGAGCGGCTGGGTGCCGGCATGGGGCAAGAACCGCATCCAGGCCATGGTCGAGAACCGTCCTGACTGGTGTATCTCCCGTCAGCGTACCTGGGGCGTGCCCATCTCCCTGTTCGTACACAAGGAGACTCAGGAGCTGCACCCTGAATCCGTGCGCCTGATGGAAGAGGTGGCCAAGCGGGTCGAGCAGTCCGGCATTCAGGCCTGGTGGGATCTGGACAAGGCCGAGCTGCTGGGCAGCGACGCCGACCTGTACGACAAGGTGCCCGACACCCTGGACGTCTGGTTCGACTCAGGTTCGACCCACTCCTCCGTGGTCGATGCCCGTCCCGAGTTCAACGGCAACCCGGCTGACATGTATCTGGAAGGCTCTGACCAGCACCGTGGCTGGTTCATGTCCTCCCTGATGATCGGCGTGGCCATGAAGGACAAGGCTCCCTACAACCAGGTGCTGACTCACGGCTTCACCGTGGACGGCCAGGGCCGCAAGATGTCCAAGTCCATCGGCAACGTGGTCAGTCCGCAGGACGTGATGAACAAGCTGGGCGCCGACATCCTGCGTCTGTGGGTAGCGAGCACCGACTACACCGGCGAGATGACCGTCTCCGACGAGATCCTCAAGCGCTCCGCCGATGCCTATCGCCGTATCCGCAACACAGCCCGCTTCCTGCTGGCCAACCTGAACGGCTTCAATCCGGCGACCGACATGGTGGCACCGGCCGATATGGTGGTGGTGGATCGTTGGGCCGTGGGTCGTGCCAAGGCGGTACAGGCCGAGATCATGGCTGCGTTCGACGAGTACAACTTCCACGGCGTGACCCAGAAGCTGATGCAGTTCTGCTCCATCGAGATGGGCTCCTTCTATCTGGACGTCATCAAGGATCGCCAGTACACCGCCAAGGCGGACAGCCTGGCCCGTCGCTCCTGCCAGACCGCGCTCTATCACATCGCGGAGGCCATGGTGCGCTGGATGGCGCCCATCATGAGCTTCACCGCCGACGAGATCTGGGCTCTGCTGCCGGGTGAGCGCGGTGAGTTCGTGTTCACCGAAGAGTGGTACGACGGCCTGTTCGGGCTGGAAGCGGGCGAAGTGCTGAACGACGATTTCTGGGCCGAGATCCTCACCGTGCGCGGTGAAGTGAACAAGGCACTGGAAGCCGCCCGTGGCGAGAAGCGCATCGGTGGCTCCCTGCAGGCCGAGCTGACCCTGTTCGCCAAGCCCGAGCTGGCCAAGCGCCTGAATGCCCTGGCCGATGAGCTGCGCTTCGTGCTGCTTACCTCCAAGGCCAAGGTGGTGGTGGCTGACACAGCACCGGAAGGTGCCGTTGCGACCGAGCGCGATGATCTGTGGCTGAATGTGACCCAGTCTGCTGCCGCCAAGTGCGACCGCTGCTGGCACCATGTGGAAGACGTGGGCACCATAGCCGGTCACGAAGAGATCTGTGGCCGCTGCGTCACCAACGTCGAGGGTGACGGCGAAACGCGTCAATTTGCCTGATGAACATGACTCAAGACACTCAAAAAACCGGCCTGCGTTGGCTGTGGCTGGCTGTGCTGGCCTTCGTACTGGACCAGGCGAGCAAGCTCGCCGTGGTCAAGCTGCTGCCGTTTGGCTATCCGGGGGTGGAGATCACCCCCTTCTTCAACCTGGTGCATGTCTACAACAAGGGCGCCGCGTTCAGCTTCCTGGCCGATCAGGGGGGCTGGCAGCGCTGGTTCTTCGCGGTCCTGGCGTTTGCCATCTGTGGCCTGCTGACGCACTGGCTGCGCAAGCAGTCGGTCACCCAGCGCTGGAGCGGCATCGCCTATTCCCTCATCATCGGCGGCGCCCTTGGCAACGTCTTTGATCGCCTGGTGCTGGGTCACGTGGTCGATTTCCTCGACTTCTACTGGCAGCGCTCCCATTGGCCCGCATTCAACCTGGCGGACAGCTTCATCTTCATCGGCGCCGCCATGATAGTGCTGGAAGGCTTCCGCTCCGAAAAGCAGAAGGAGGCGGCATGAGCCAGGCCATAGGCGCTGACAGCAGCGTGCTGTTCCACTTCTCCATCAAGCTGGAAGACGGCTCGGTGGCCGACAGCACTGCGTTGCACGGCAAACCGGCCCGCCTGCGGATGGGCGACGGCAGCCTGACATCGAGCTTCGAGCAGTGCCTGCTGGGGCTGCAACAGGGAGAGGCCAAGAGCTTCACGCTGGCGCCCGAGCAGGCATTCGGTCTCTCCAATCCCGACAACATCTACCATCTGGACAGAGCCAAGTTTGGTACCGATGTGGAGCCAAAAGTCGGCACCATCATCCTGTTCGATCAGCCCAATGGCAGCGAGCTGCCGGGCATCATACGGGCGGTTGAAGGGATGTCGGTGACGGTCGATTTCAACCACCCGCTGGCGGGCCACACCGTCACCTTCGAGGTGGAGATCCTGGGTGTGGATGATGAGGAGAAGGTGCACTGATGGACATTCTGCTGGCTAACCCCCGTGGTTTCTGCGCCGGTGTCGACCGTGCCATCAGCATCGTCGAGAGCGCATTGGAGAAGTTCGGTGCCCCCATCTATGTCCGTCACGAGGTGGTACACAACCGCTATGTGGTGAACAAGCTGAAAGAGGCGGGGGCCGTCTTCGTCGAGGAGCTCGACGAGGTGCCGGACGACAGCATCGTCATCTTCTCCGCCCACGGCGTCGCCAAGACGGTGCGCGAGATGGCCAAGTCCCGCGCCCTCAAGGTGTTCGATGCCACCTGTCCGCTGGTGACCAAGGTGCACATGGAGGTTCATCGCGCCAGCCGCAAGGGTTCCGAGGCCGTGCTCATCGGTCACGCCGGTCACCCCGAGGTGATAGGCACCATGGGGCAGTACGAGAATCCGGAAGGGGGCATGTATCTGGTGGAAACGCCGGACGATGTGGCCAGGCTCAAGGTGAAGAACCCGGATGACCTCTGCTTCGTCACCCAGACCACCCTGAGCGTGGACGAGACCTCGGACGTCATCGATGCGCTGCGCAAGCACTTCCCCAAGATCCAGGGGCCGCGCAAGGATGACATCTGCTACGCCACCCAGAACCGTCAGGATGCGGTCAGGGAGATGGCCGGGCTGGTGGATGCCATGCTGGTAGTGGGATCTCGCAACTCTTCCAACTCCAACCGCCTGCGGGAGCTGGCCGAGAAGGTGGGGGCGCGAGCCTACCTCATCGACGATGCCTCCATGATTGAATCCCCCTGGCTGGAAGGGGTCGAGCGTATCGGGGTGACGGCGGGGGCCTCTGCTCCCGATGTGCTGGTTCAGAATGTCATCGCCCGTCTGCGTGAGTTGGGTGGCAAGATAGTGACAGAACACCCGGGTCGCGAAGAGAACGTGGTCTTCGAGGTGCCGCCCGAGTTGCGTATCCTCTGATTGACATGCCGGCCCTGTGCCGGCATTTTTGTGATCAAGCTCCCATACCTTGTATATAAAACCATCATAACTTCTCGTTTGAACCCGTAGTTGCAATTACCAACACCGACAACACTGTTTAGACTGTCTCTATCTCACCAATACCGCCCCCAACCATGGATGGAACTGAAGGAGGGTTTGGCACGGTGCACAACAGGACGTTTGCGTCTCTCGGCTTCACGCTCATCGAGCTGATGGTCACCATAGCACTCTTGTCTATCCTGCTGACGCTGGGAGTCCCTTCCTTTCACTCCTTGATCAGGAACATGAGCCTGACGACGCAGGCGAATCAGTTCGTGGCTTCCGTACAACTGGCACGCAGCGAGGCGGTCCGGCGCAATCGCAGCGTGTTATTGTCGGCGCAGGCTGGCAACACGGCCTTGCATTGGGAGCGGGGATGGCAGGTGTGGAGTGATAACAATGGCAACGGCAGTCTGGATGGCGGGGAACTGATCCGCCAGTTTGGCTCGCTCGGGGGAGACGTCTTGACCAGTGACACTGCGATGCTGCGTTTCACCAGCAATGGCTTTCTCGATGGCCGCACTCCTCAGGGACATGTCTTCAGTCTCACGCCATCCTCCTGTGCCGGAGTGAGCGGGCGCAGTATCAGCATCAATGGGACAGGTCACCCGTCGGTTGAGGAGGTCACATGCATGTGACGCGCGATAGCGGTTTTTCGCTGCTGGAGGTCATGATCGCCGTGTTGGTGCTGTCGGTGGGTATTCTCGGTATGGCCACTCTCCAGTTACAGGCGCTAAAGAGCAACCAGTCGGCGCTGAGCAAGACCGAAGCGACCCAGTACGCCAGCTTGATCTGCGATCTGATGCGGGCCAACCGCAGCGCCGCCCTGGCCGGTCAGTACGATATCGCACTGGGTGAGAGTGCGTCAGGGGCGACGGCGGCCGTGGCGGACCTTCAATACTGGAAGCAAACGCTCGCCTCCTTGCCGCAGGGGGACGGGTCCGTGGTGGTCAGCCAGGGGCGTGCCACCATCAGGGTGCAGTGGCAAGGGGGCCGTCAGGCGGGTGAACCTGCCCAACAGGCCTTGATAGTGAGGACAGAGCTGTGAAGACCGCATCGAGGCATCACCAGGCTGGTGTAGGTCTGGTAGAGGTGATGATTGCCCTGCTGCTCTCCCTGTTCACTATTGGGGTCATCATCCAGGTCTTTCTGGGCAATCACCGTACTTTTCTGATCACTGAGGCGGTCGCCCGGGTACAGGAGGAGAGTCGCTTCGCTCTCAATCTGATGCAAAAAGAGCTGCGACTGGCTGGGTATCTGGGATGCATCAGCAAGCAAGGGGTGACCATTACCAGCACCCTGAGCGCGACGACAACCCCTTATGACTTTCGCATCCGGATCCGTGGTTATGACAACCTGGGCAGCACCTTGCCCACCGCGATCTCCGGGTTGTTCGGGGCAGGGGAACCCAAGCCGCGCAGCGGCAGTGATCTGCTGCTGATCCAGAGCCCGGTCGGTAGCGGAGTGCCCGTGATCCGCAACAACAGTGCCGCCCAGTTGTTTGCCCAACTGCTGTCGACCAAGGCCAACTACTGTGCGCCCAACAAGCCTGCTTACAGTGATTTTTGCGAGGGCGACATCGTCATGGTGTCCGACTGCCAGAAGGCGAGGGTCTTCCAGATCACCAATGTGCAGGCCGCGGGGGGAGAGCTCAATATCAACCACTCCAACAGCAACAGCTATGTCCCAGGCAATACGGTGAGCTCCTGGGGAGGGAGCAGCGCCCCTGCCGAGGAGCGATTTGGCCCGGGTTCGTTGCTTCACCGACTGGAGACTCGGCTTTACTACATTGCCCGCCCCGCCGCTGATCGTCCCTGGACCCTCTATCGCAAGAGCGGTAGCTCCGCTGGCACGCCTGTGGTGGATGGGATAGCCGATCTGCAGCTCACCTATGGTGAGGATCGCAATAGGGATCGCGCCGCCGATACTTATGTGACAGCGGGATCAGTGAGCAACTGGGACAATGTGATGAGTGTCGGGATCGCCCTGTTGCTTCGCAGCGGTCAGGGTGGTGTGCTCTCATCGCCTCAATCGGTCAGCTTTGCTGGCGGTACCTTCCAGAGCGCGGACAGCCACTGGTACTGGACAACTGAGACCACGGTTGCGCTGCGTAACAGGGTTCCCTAGGAGGCACGATGCGGCAACGAGGAATGGTATTGATCTTGAGCCTCATCTTCCTGACGGTGGTGAGCCTGCTGGCGATGGCCGCCATGCGTGGGGGCGTGCTGCAGGAGAAGATGGCGGGGAATTATCAGGAGAGCCTGCAGGCATTCCAGGCGGCCGAGGCGGCGCTACGGGGGGCTGAGCGTTATATCGAAGGCGGAACTGCTGGGCCCTTCGACAACAGCGATGGACTCTATGAGTTGGTAGACACTGCCATGGATCCGCTGGCATCGGCCACTTCATGGCGCAGCCACAATACTGGTGGTCAGGGGCCATCACCCGAGTATTTCATCGAGCGGCTGCCCTATACCCAAAGCCTAAACGAGAATCTGGCTGCGGACGAACCTCAGGGTGAGCGTCGCCTCTACCGCATCACTGCCAGGGGATATGGTCTGTCGAACGAGAGTTTCGTGCTGTTGCAGTCAACCTACAGTCGATAGGAGGGGAGCGAGGATGCGTAGATCAGCATGGATGCTGTTGGGACTGTTGCCAGTGCTGACGGCTCAGGGGGCACTCGATATCGCCCAGACCCCCCTCTATCTCGGCACTCGTGCCGAGCCCAACATCATGTTCACCCTGGACAACTCGAGTTCGATGCTCTCCGAGGTGATGCCGGAAGAGCTGGTGCCATCCAACCTCAACGTGTTTTTCATCTATCCAAGAGCCGATGAGGTGTATGGCAGTTATGACTGGAGCAACAGCACGGTTACGTTCGCCGCTACCAATGACCTCAATGCCTATAGCCGGTCGAGCCAAAACAACAAACTCTATTACAACCCATCCTTGAGTTATCGCCCCTGGGCCAATGCGGATGGATCCCTGATGGTGAATGCCAATATAAGTTGTGCGCCACATAACCCGACCAATACGATGGCAGGTTGCCGCGATTTGACCAAGAACAACAAGCTGCGGGCAAACTACTACACCAGTTTTTCCGCCGATTACAACAGAAATGCGGAAGAGACATTCTGGCCAGCCATCTACTTTGCCTACAAGGGAAGTGGCGACGTGAGGAAGGCTGGCAGCTATACCCGGGTTGAGATCAAGTCGGGCAGCACCTATGACAACCGGCCCAACCGCAGCGATTGCAAGAGTGCTCCTGTCTGCACTTATGCCGAAGAGATCCAGAACTTTGCCAACTGGTATACCTATTACCGATCCAGGATCCTGGCAGCTAGGGCAGGGATCGGGCGCGCCTTCGCAACCCAGGGCAATACCATCCGGGTGGGATTCACCACCATCAATAGCGGCAGTACCATGCTGCGCAATGTGGCGCCATTTACCGGCTCCCAGCGCACTGGTTTCTTCACGGACCTCTATAACGGCAAATTTAATGGCATCCATTACACGCCGCTGCGGACCAGTCTCCAGGATGTGGGAAATTATTTTTCCCGCACGGACAACAATGGCCCCTGGGTAACCAGTGCGGGCAGTACTGCAGCGCATCTGACCTGTCGACAGAGTTACAACATTCTGATGACAGACGGCTACTGGAGCGAGGGGCGTTCTTATAATCCGAACCCTGTGGTCGGTGATCTGGACAAGGACGGAACGGCCGACACCTTGGCCGACGTATCCCTCAACTATTGGAAGACGGATTTGCGCACCGACCTGGTCAACAAGGTGCCGACCAGCACGGCAGATCCGGCGAATTGGCAGCATCTGGTCAACTTCACCGTGGGATTGGGAGTGAATGGCACATTGAATCCCGCCAACGGGATGCCAGCTAGCTGGCCCAACCCTTACGGTTCCGACGCCAGAAAAGTGGATGACCTCTGGCATGCCGCAGTCAACAGCAAGGGAGGATTTTTCAGTGCCGCCGATCCCACCACCTTCGCTACCGCGCTCGGCAATACACTGGCCCAAATCGCATCGCGTACCAGCTCGGCTAGCTCGGTGACGGCCAATGCCACTCGGCTCGACAGCAATACCCATATCTATCAAGCCCGTTACAACAGCGGGGATTGGTCAGGTCAACTCATTGCCATCCCGCTCGATGACAGTGGCGCTTTGGGGGGACAAGCCTGGGATGCAGCGGCTGAACTGCCAGAACCCGACGAGCGCCGCATCTTCACTCTGCAGGGGGGGAGTGGCATCGACTTCACTTGGGGGGCTCTCAACATAGCGAACAGAGCCCTGTTCGCCGTAGGAGGAGACTCTCTTGGTGAGTCAAGAGTGAATTATCTACGTGGTGATCGCAGCGGCGAGCAGGGGCGAGGGGGATCCTTCAGAGACCGCAGCACCATTCTGGGGGATATCATCAACTCGGATCCCGTCTATGTGGGGCGTCAGGACTATGGCTATGGCGCGGCCAGCGGGCTGACTCAAACCGAGCGGGAGAGATATGCCGCCTTCCTGAGTTCGACTCTGGTGACCGGCCGCCCGCCGATGCTCTATGTCGGGGCTAATGACGGTATGCTGCATGGCTTCAGGGCCAGCGACGGCGTAGAGACCATGGCCTACGTTCCTGTATCCCTGCTTGGGGGGTTGGCGCCTTTGACCCAGACGGGCTATGCCCACCGCTACTATGTGGATGGTTCGCCCAGGGTGGGGGATGCCTATCTGAATGGTGACTGGAAGACGGTGCTGCTGGGCAGCACAGGGGCAGGTGGCAAGGCGGTGTTCGCCATCAACGTGACGAACCCTGCCGATATGGTGGCCAGCAATGTGATGTGGGAATTCAACGCCAGCAGCAATGCCGAGATGGGGGTGGCGCTCTCGGTGCCGACCCTGGGAAGGGTCAAGGCGGGTAACAAGTGGGTGGCGTTGGTGGCCAATGGTTATAACAGTCAGAGCCAGATAGCCAGGTTGTTTGTGATCGATCTGGCGGATGGCTCCCTTATAAAGGAATTGAGCACAGAGGTTGGCTCCAATTCAGCCCCAAATGGCCTGTCGAGCCCCTTGCCAGTGGATGTGGACGGGGACAAGCTGATCGATTACGTCTATGCCGGCGATCTGCAGGGCAATCTGTGGAAGTTCGATTTGACAGCCAACAACAGCAACCAGTGGGCTGTAGCGCTGACGAGCGGGAGTGGCAGAAATCAGGTTCCGGCGCCTTTGTATCAGGCATGTGACGGTACTTGTTCGGCGACGGCACGCCAGCCCATCACGGTTCGACCACTGGCACTTCGACATCCCAATGGTGGGGTGATGGTCCTGTTCGGGACGGGAAGTTATTTTACCAACGATGATAAAAGCCTGCCGAGTACGCCGCGGGTGGACGCTGTATATGGTATCTGGGATGCCGATGGCCAGACCAGCACCATTACGGCCAGCCAGCTACAGAGTCAGTCCATCACCAACGAGCTGGCAGCCAATGGCACTACTCGCAAGTTCAATGTACGGGTCGTTTCCAACAGTGCGGTGGACTACAGCGCTCGCAAGGGGTGGTTTCTCAAGCTCATTTCGCCAGGACTTTCCAAGGGCGTGGGTGAGCGTCAGGTGGCAGAAATGATGTATCGTCACAAGCGATTGATCTTCAACACTCTCATCCCCTCATCCGACGCCTGTGATTTCGGAGGACGATCCTGGTTGATGGAGATTGAGCCCTTCTCGGGGGCTCGCCTCACTTACTCGGTATTCGATGTCAATGGCGATAATGCCGTCAATGATGATGACTATGTCGACGTGCCGGACGGTAACGGGGGCTCCACCAAGGTGCCCGCCAGTGGCAAGCAGTTTGATGAGCTGACGACGACCCCGAGCGTGGTGGAAGATGGTGAGGTTGAGCGTAAATACATGAGCGGTTCCAGCGGCAATGTGTCGGTGACGCTGGAGGAGGGGGCGGGTGAGCTGGGAGGCAGGCAGTCTTGGATTCAACTGGAATGAAACAGCCCAAGGGATTTTCCCTGCTGGAACTGATGATAGTGGTCGTGGTGGTGGCGATCCTGTCGGCCATCGCCTACCCCAGTTATCAGGAGCATATCGCGGCGTCACGCAGAGCCGAGGCGAGAGCCGCCCTGATGGAGGCGGCCCAATACATGGAGCGGGAATTCACCCTGACGGGAGACTATGGCTCGGCCAGTCTTGCGTCGGCCGGGCTCAGCACCCTGCCGAGAGATGGTGGCTCTGCCTATTACCAGTTGGCCGTCAGTGCCAGTGGCGGTCTTTTCACCCTCAGCGCGACGCCAACGGGGGGCATGAACGGAGACAACTGCGGTGTGCTGATATTGGATCAGGCGGGGCGGCAAACCGTCTCGGGTGCATCATTTACTGCGGCTGACTGCTGGTGATTCACTTCCAGCAATCAGATGGCGTCTTGGTATCGGCCTTGTTGAGGGTCAATATGGTGCAACCTGCATCGTTGCTCTGACTGCCCTTGGCAGTGGCTATCAGGGTATAAACCGTGGCGGTAGCGCCAGAGATGGTGAAGGTGTAGTAATCGCTTGCCGGGTTACCGACTTGGGATGGTGTCCCGCTATAGCTTGCATTGGATATACGAAACTCCTCCTGCTTGAGCTGCATGCTCAGCAGTCCCTTGAGAGCCTCGGCGCGACGGGACTTCTGCAGTCCATTGGTAAAGCTCGGATAGGCTACAGCCGCCAGGATGGCGACGACAGCCACCACGACCAGCAGCTCCAGCAAGGTAATACCTGATTGTTTGGTTCTCATGGGCGGCGTGCTCTCGAAACGGTTTGATACTATAGAATAGTACTGACGCTGGGCTCTACTGGCATGGGCAAAAAGAAAGGAGTCTTGAGCTAAATGATGCGCACAGTAGGACGTGTTTCCGGTTTCACCCTGATTGAGCTGTTGCTGACACTGACGGTGGCTGCATTGCTGCTGGCTGTAGCCCTGCCCAGCTACCAGTCATTGCGACAGGAGCAAATGGTCAGGGCTGCCACGCAGGCTCTTTACACCGACGTCATGCTGCTCAAATCCGAGGCGGTCAAACGCAATCAGACGCTCAATCTCCTCCTTTTTAACAGTGGTGCGAGCAACTGGTGTTACCGGGTCCATGTCGATGGCAGTTGTAACAGTTGTGCCGACGCGTGTTCCAGTATCGAGGGGCGCAAAGGGGTAGATGCCAGTGAGTTTCCCGGTATCACCTTGGTGGCGAGTTACAGTGAGTCGGCAACCAATATCAGACCCCTCAGTATTTCTCCCCGCCGAGGCTCTCTCACGGCGGGCAACATTGCAATCTCATCCGGAAACCATGCCATGCGGGTCGTCACCAATAATGTCGGACGGGTGCGTACCTGTGCCGTCAGCAATGTAAGCGGGGTGCCAACATGCTGAGGCGACATGCAGGTTTCAGCCTGGTGGAGCTGATGGTTTCCATGGTGGCGGGTTTGCTGCTGGTGGCCACGGTGATCTCGCTTTTCGCGACCATTCTCAGGGCCAATAGTACCGCCATGAAGGTAAGTCGCCTCAATCAGGAGATGCAGGCGATCACCGATATGATAGCCCGCGATATAGAACGGGCAGGCTATGATGCCAGTGCTGCCACCGCTACCAGATTGGTATCTGGTGCAGCACCTTCCCCCTTCTATTTTGATGCCAGTGTCGACCTGCTGGATGAGACGGCAACAGGTTCCAAGCTCTATCGCTGTATTAGAGTGAATTATGATGACAATGAAAATGGTGTGCTGAATAACAGCGCATCTAGCAGTCTCGAAACGCGTGTTTACAGTTACAGCAGTGCCGAAAAGGGAATCAAGCTGGCGACGGGAGCCAGCCCTGCCTGTGACAGTGGCAGTCTCATCTCGACCGATAACACCATAGAAGTTACTCAGCTCACCTACGGCTTGTTGGCGAATAGTCAGGTGAGTGGCGCCAGGGCCATCCAGCTCAATATATCGGGTCGCTACAAGGACAACACGACGTTGACGTTGAACTTGCAGCGGGATATCAAGCTGCGCAATGACGGATACTGATATGAGAACCCAGTCCGGTTTTACGACGTTCACAGTCACACTGATCCTGCTGTTGATCCTGCTGGCAGTCACTCTGCTGGTGGGTAAGCTGCTGGTGGCCGATCGTCGCATCACATTGAATGAAACCCTCTATCGTCAAGTGATGGCCTTGGCAGAGCAGGGGTTATCCTATGGCTTTGGTCGCCTCTCGGCTGAAGGCTCATCTTGTCCCTCTTTGCTGCCCGCTTGGTCAGGGAACTCTTTTTCTCCATCTGGTGCAGGCGGGGCTTATACCCTGACAGTCGAATGCATAACCCCCTTTCCCGTGGTGGCGGGAAGTACCACACTCGTTGCCCCCATCCGTATTCGTTCCGTGGCCAATTTGAGTGACAGCCAGGCCCAGGCGGCGGTCGAGGCACAATATGTGCAAAATAACGTGCTGGCAGGCACCCCCGCGGCTCCTCTGACCGTTGCCGGTGGCATGGCGGTGGGGGGGAATTTTACCGTTGTTGCCAATCCCAATGGAGGGGGACCCGGAGTGCCGCTGTCCATCTGGACCAATGATTATGTAGATCTGAATACGGGGTCCGGCCAGACCTGCCATCAGGGGGATTACGCCGGTGGCTGCAGTGCCAACATCAGCCAACCGGGCAGTAAGCAGTCGGATATCAAGGATAGCGACCCCGATTTTCCAACCGACCTGGTGTGGTATTTGTTCAATGAGAATGACGATGATGCTGGTTGGGCAAACATCGAATCCAGGGCCAATCAGATAGTCACGAACTGCAATGGTCTGGGGCCGACGACAACCGGGCTTATCATTGTCGACGGTGATTGTAGTCCGGGGTCCAATATTGGTACTCAGGCCGCCCCTGTTGTGTTGATCATTCGAGATGGCAACTTGACCATCAATGGTAACCGTCAGCTATTTGGGTTGGTGTTCGCTTACGCCTCCGACCCTGCCACTACGACCGCGGATATCAAACTCACCGGCGGAGCCATCGTCAATGGCGCTCTGGCTGCCAACTTCAAGCTGGGCAATTCCAATGGTACCTATGATGCGAAATATGATGAGGCCGCACTGAGCAATATCAGGACAGGCGCCGCCTTTCAGACTCTTAAGCAGGTTCCAGGTAGCTGGCGCGACTGGTAGAGGACAAGCAAATGAAACGGCAAAAAGGATTTGGCCTGTTTGAGATACTGGTAACCCTGGTTGTGTTGGGGGTGGGGGTGGTCGGCCTGGTGATGCTGTCGAAGTCGGCCCTCACGGCCTCCCAGGATGGGCGGCGGTATGAAGTTGCCATGCGACTCGCGGAATCCAAGATTGAGGAATTTCGTAATTTCAACAGTCTGGTGACGGCGACGGCCCCGCTCACTGCCTATTCGGCCATTACGAGTGGCAATGCGACCAAGAACCAGTCTGGTGACAGTTACACATTGGCCTGGACAGTGACCAACCAATATTGGAACGGAGCTACTTCTGCATGGCAGAACACGGCTCCTGCAGGGTATCTGCTGAACTACCCTGGGCGAAAGCAGATCAATACGACAGTGAGCTGGACCAACAGTGAAGGAGTGACCGCCTCGGTCGCACTTACGGGTTATGCCTCTCCTACGGAATCATTGACTGCGGAACAGTTGAGTGGGGGGCTGGATACCGCTCGGACAGGGCCGAAGATAAATTACACCCCTGGGGTGGCGCCGGACGTCATTTCCATCGATCTCGGCAACGGCAGCAGACAGGAAACCAGCAAGCCTTCTCCGACTGTGGTGGCCAAAAACAACACTGTCGGCAAGGAAGTACAGTTTGAAACAGTGACGTATCAGCCTGCAAATCAAGGGAATACCCAGCAAATCCAGCAAGATATCAGCTCGGTAAGCTGCGCCTGTACCTATGGTTCAACCTTGAGTGCCTCTCTGCCGGGTCAGGCCTACAGTACTTCCACCAACCAGCTCTACTGGAAAGTAGGTGCACAGCAGAGCAAGCAGACCGGGACCGTCAGCGGCAATAACCAGCCAGCGCTCTGCACAAGCTGCTGCAAGGATCATTTCGATGGTTCGGGGGGGAGTTTTACCAGCTACTATGCACCGCTCAATACCAGTCGACAGCGCTATAACAGCGCACTGTCCGTGGCGGCCAGTGGCACCTATGTTGATGCTTGCCGGTTTGTGCGACTGGATGGATACTATCGCCCCCTCCCGGATTGGAACCTGGTCAAGGTTATTGTTACCACCTCGGATTTCTTGGCCAAGGCCGCCAATCAGGTCAGTTACCAGAATTACATCCAGTATGTGGTCAAGACCTATATCGACTGGCAGAAACAGACCCTGAACTGGACCTCGACCCCGACGGCAACAGCACCTGCGATCAGTGATTTTTCCACATGGCTTCAAACCCCTGCCAATGTTGCGCCTGGTGGTGATGCGGTTACGGAGATCGCGATCAATACCGGTACGCGCCAGCTGATTGCCCGTGGCATCTATGTCGATATTTTGAACCCCACCTATCTGACCGGGATAGATACCAATGTCACTGGCTATCTGGCAAAGGTGCCTTTTCAGGATATCAACCTGACCATGTTGGCGGAGTGGTCCATGACTCCACTCAATGGCCAGTTGACGGGGGCAGCTACCGACTACGCCACCGTCAGCAATGAGCCGGTCGATACCATAGTGGATCTCAATAACTACTACTTCGGCAGCTATAGCCGTGGCTATCTGGCAGCCAAGAAATCCACCAAGGACAGTAGCCAGGTGCTGCAGAGCGTGAAGGTAAAAGCCACCGTCTATCAGGGTAATTCAGGGGTCACCGCGACGCTGATTTCACCAAGCGATCAAAGCCTGGCACTCAGTACCGAACTGGCAGTGAAAATAGACACTGGCGTTGTGACACAGCCCTTGTTGACGGTAACGGGCAAGGTGGAGTGTCTCGAGAAAACAAAAAACAACGATCCCACTCCCAAGGCCTGCAAGAAGAATGTCTTCAGCAGCTTGGGCATCAGCACCTCGACATCCGGGGCCACTTGTCATGTGGATGCGCCGAGCAGTGATAACCAGACGGCCATCTATACCTGTACGGCTGCACAGAATAGTACTCTGGTGGTGAACTTCTCCTACTCGGGGAACAACACGACCTTCCTGCTGAAGCCGAGTTCGTTAAGTATTCCCATGACACCGCCAGCCAGCGGCCAGGTCATCAGCGGCCCCTGCACCCTGCTGGTGGACAATGGTGTCACCAACGCAGCAAACCTGACCTGCTCTCCCTGAAGATGTTGCGGGAG
>NZ_JASATR010000014.1:0-125774 GCF_038440395.1 Aeromonas sp. OTU364 | reverse complement strand
TATTAAGTAATACAGCTTTTGCCTGACGGCAATAGCGCCGTGGAACCACCTGATCCCATGCCGAACTCAGAAGTGAAACGCGGTAGCGCCGATGGTAGTGTGGCATTCGCCATGCGAGAGTAGGACACTGTCAGGCACCTATTTAGAAGAGGCCTCCCATTCGGGAGGCCTTTTTGCTTTGGGATTTTTTCGATGCAGGTCTGCTTCTTTTAGTAAAAATGCTGGGCTGTCAGCGGCTTGCCCGTTACTCTTGGTCAGGTATTGTCGGGAGTCATCGCCAGAGGAGTATGCATGGCCACGTTGAAGGAAATTGCACAGGAGGCGGGGGTGTCCCAAGCCACTGTGTCGCGGGTGCTCAATGAAGATCCGACGCTGAGCGTCAAGGAAGAGACCAGGCAGAAGATCTTCGAGATTGCCGAGCGGCTGGAGTACAAGACCAGCAGCGCCCGCAAGGGGGTACACAAGAGCAAGCTGCACTTTCTGGCGGTCTATGCCTACCCGCAGAGCACAGAGGTCAATGACCCCTACTATCTCGCCATTCGCTATGGCATAGAGACCCAGTGCGCCCGCTTCAACATAGAGCTGACCCATTTCTACAACGGCGCCGAGGGGCGTGAGCTCTCCGCCGTCGACGGCATCCTGGTCATCGGCCACCTGCCCGAGGAGCGCCTGGCAGCGCTCCACTCTCTCTCTGCCCAGCTGGTGTTCGTGGATTGCCGCTCCCAGGGGGAATTTGACTCCGTGGACGTGGATCTGGCGCTCATCAGCCAGCAGGTGGTGGACTTCTTTATCGCCCAGGGGCATGGCCGCATCGGCTATATAGGGGGTCAGGATGAGGCACCGGATCTCCGTGAACTGGCTTTCCTCGACTACGGTCAGCGGCTGGGGGTGGTGCAGGAGAGCGATCTCTATCGCGGGGACTTCTCCAGCGCTTCCGGCTACCGGCTGGCAAAAGAGATGCTGGCAGGGGACTGGCCCAAGGCGCTGTTCGTCGCTTCAGACTCCATCGCCATCGGCGTGCTGAGAGCCATCCACGAGAAGGGACTGGCCATTCCCCAGCAGATCGAGCTGATTAGCGTCAACGATATTCCGACCGCCAAGTTCACCTTCCCGCCACTCTCCACGGTGCGGATCCACTCCGAGTTGATGGGCTCCCAGGGGGTCAATCTGCTGGTCGAACGGCTGCGTGACGAGCGTGAAATTCCGCTTCGGGTGCTGGTGCCGAGCCGCCTGACTCTGCGTGGCACCACGCGCTGATTTTAGTAAAATAAAGCCTGTTTTAGTTGCGCCATCTCGCGGTGGTGCGACTCTTTCCCTTCATCATCCTCTCCAATTCATCTCCTGATAAATTCATAATGCATTGTTTTACTGTGGTTTTAGCCATTACTTGCCTGCATTTATCAACATCCATGCCATCTCGCCTGCTTTACCTCCTTTTATCCTCCGCTTCTGATCTCGCTCACAAAACCATCCAGCCATTGTGATCAGGTTAAAACTTTACCGATACAAAACTGATATTTAGTAAATGTTTATCTAAAGTTTACCCAGTTAACGTTGCCTTGTTCCGGGAGGACATGTGAATAACTGGGAAAACGTCCAATTCGTTGGTGAAAACAGGCTGGCTCCGCGCGCCTACTTCTTCTCTTATGCCGACCACGGGCTGGCGGCCACCATGCAGCGCGAGCTGAGCCGCCGTTTTTTGAGCCTAAGCGGTCAGTGGCAGTTCCACTACTTCGACCACCCCCTGCAGGTGCCGGAGGCCTTCTATCACAGCCCCATGCGCGAGTGGGGCCAGATCACCGTGCCCAACATGTGGCAGATGGAAGGGCATGGCCAGGTGCAGTACACCGACGAAGGCTTTCCCTTCCCCATCGATGTGCCCTTCGTGCCAAGCAACAACCCCACCGGCGCCTATCAGCGCAGCTTCACGCTGAGCCCGGCCTGGGACGGCGAGCAGGTGATCATCAAGTTTGACGGGGTGGAGACCTACTTCGAGGTCTATGTGAACGGCCACTACGTTGGCTTCAGCAAAGGCAGTCGCCTCACCGCCGAGTTCGATATCAGTGCCCATGCCAAGGTTGGCGAGAACCTGCTGTCGGTGCGGGTGATGCAGTGGGCCGACTCCACCTATATCGAAGATCAGGACATGTGGTGGATGGCGGGGATCTTCCGCGACGTCTATCTGGTGGGCAAACCGGCCGCCCATGTGCAGGACTTCTTCGTCCGCACGGAGCTGGCGGACGATAACCAGAGCGCCACCCTGAGCTGCGACATCCAGCTGGAAAGTCTGGGGGCGGCTGCCCCTGATCACCGTCTGGTCTGGTCGCTGCTCGATCAGGGCTGCGAGATCGCCAGCGGCTCGCTCGATCATCTCGCCATCGACGGCAAGCTCGACTGCCGCTTCACGCTGGATCTGGCCAACCCCCATCTGTGGAGCGCCGAAGATCCTTACCTCTATCAGCTGCAACTCTCCCTCTACAACGGTCAGGGCGAGCTGCTGGAAGTGATCCCGCAGCGGGTCGGGGTGCGTGAAATCAAGGTCAAGGATGGCCTCTTCCATGTCAACGGCCACTACCTCAAGCTGCACGGGGTGAACCGTCACGACAACGACCACCTCAAGAGCCGCGCCGTCGGCATGGACCGTGTTGAACGCGATATCGTGTTGATGAAGCAGCACAACCTCAACTCGGTGCGCACCGCCCACTACCCGAACGACCCGCGCTTCTATGAGCTGTGTGACCAGTACGGTCTGTTCGTGATGGCGGAGACCGACGTCGAGACCCACGGTTTTGCCAACGTTGGCGATCTCAGCCGCATCACCGACGACCCCTTCTGGGAGCCGGTGTTCGTGGATCGCATCGAGCGCCACGTGCATGCCCAGAAGAACCACCCCTCCATCATCATCTGGTCGCTCGGCAACGAGTCCGGCTACGGCTGCAACATCAGAGCCATGTACCAGCGCTGCAAGGGGATAGACCCGACCCGGCTGGTGCACTACGAAGAGGATCGCGATGCCGAGGTGGTGGATGTGGTGAGCACCATGTATTCGCGCGTCTCCCAGATGAACTGCTTCGGCGAGTTCCCGATGGAGAAGCCGCGCATCCTCTGCGAATACGCCCACGCCATGGGTAACGGCCCGGGTGGCCTGAGCGAATACCAGCAGGTGTTCGACCGCCATCCCCACATTCAGGGCCACTACATCTGGGAGTGGTGCGATCACGGCATTCTGGATCAGGACGAGCAGGGCCGCCCCGTCTACAAGTACGGCGGCGACTACGGCGACTATCCCAACAACTACAACTTCTGCATGGATGGCCTCATCTATCCGGATCAGACCCCGGGGCCGGGCCTGCGCGAATACAAGCAGGTGATCTGCCCGGTCAAGGTGCGGGCGCTGGACCTGGCGAGCGGCAAGCTGGCGGTGGAAAACCGCTACTGGTTCTCCAATCTCGACGACATCCGCCTGCTGGTCGAAGTGAAGGCAGAAGGCGAGCTGCTGGCCAGCCAGCAAATCCGGCTGGAAGGGGTGGCTCCCGGTGCCAATACCGAGCTGCAACTCGAGCTGCCCGCTCTCGATGGGCGGGAGACCTTCGTCCAGCTGCGGGTCATCAAGGCCACCGCCACCCGCTACAGCCCGGCGGATCACGAGCTGGGCCAGTACCAGTTCCAGCTCAAGTCATCGACTCGCCAGCTGCAGCCCTTTGCTAATCCCAATGCCACGGCGTTGCAGATTGCCGACGAGCGCCTTGCGCTGACCTTGAGCGGCAGCGGCTTTGCTCTGTGCTTCTCGCGCCTCGACGGCAAGCTGGTGAGCTGGCAGCAGGATGGTATCGAGCTTATCGAGCGGGCGCCGCGTCTCACCTTCTTCAAGCCGATGATCGACAACCACAAGCAGGAGTACGAGAGCCTTTGGCACCCGAACCACCTGCAGATCATGCAGGAGCACTTCCGTGGCTTAAGCTGGCGTCAGCTGGGTGAGGCGGTCGAGGTGACGGTGGAGAGCCTGATTGCGCCGCCGGTGTTCGACTTCGGCATGCGCTGCCGCTACGTCTACACCCTGAGCCCGAACGGTCAGCTGCACGTTGCGCTGTCCGGCCAGCCCTACGGTGGCTATGACGACATCATTCCCAAGATCGGCTTCGAGCTGGGCATTCGCCAGGATCTCGATCGGGTGCACTTCTTCGGCATGGGGCCGGGCGAGAACTACCAGGACAGCCGCCAGAGCAACTGGATCGACAGCTTCCAGAGCACAGTGGGCGAGATGTGGGAGCACTACCCCTTCCCGCAGGACAACGGCAACCGTCAGCAGGTGCGCTGGGCGACTCTGAGCAACCGCCACGGCGCCGGTCTCTACGTGCGGCCCGATGCCCCCATCAACCTGAGCGTCTGGCCCTACAGCTGGGAGCATATCCACGGGGCGCAGCACATCAATGAGCTGGAGCCCTGTGGTTATCTCACCCTCAATCTGGATCACAAGGTGCTGGGGCTCGGTTCCAACTCCTGGGGCTCCGAGGTGCTGGACTCCTGGCGGGTGCGCTTCGAGCCGTTCAGCTTCGGCCTGACCCTGCTGCCCATCGCCCGTGGCAACCTCAATCCGGCTGCGCTGGCCGGGCTCGATCTCACCATCAACGGCGGGAGGAACCTCGCATGATCACCCTGGACAACCTGGCCCTGTTCAAAAACATCTACCGGGAGGGCAAGAAGTGGGGCCGCTGCGTGGAGGCCATCGACAACCTGGCCAACCTCAAGCCCGGCATCTGCCACTCCATCGGCGACTCCCTCACCTACCGCTTGCAGGAGGGGGCCAGCCCGGACACCTCACTGTTCGAGGGGCAGCGCCGCTACTTCGACATCCACTACTACCTGGAAGGGGAAGAGACGGTGGAGTGGGCAGCCAAGAGCGAGCTGCGGGTCGAGCAGGGCTATGACGACACCACTGATCGCGAGTGGCTGGCTGGCGAGGTGCGTGAGCGCCAGCAGGTGGGCAACGGTCAGGTGGTGATCTTCGAGAACGACGAGGCTTACCGGTTCGTCGGCGACGGGCCGGTGCGCAAGGTGATCATCAAGGTCACCGTCGAAGGCGGCTACTTCAAAAACAAATAACAAGCCGCTGGTTCTGCACTGACAAAGCCGGAAGGGCGGGGCTCACCCTACAACCCATGCCCCGCTCTTTCGCTGCAATAACTACAGGTCTGGAGATGCACCATGTCTGATTCCAAACGGAATACGATAGGCAAGTTTGGTCTGCTGTCGCTCACCTTCGCGGCGGTATTCAGCTTCAACAACGTCATCAACAACAACATCGAGATCGGTCTGGCCTCGGCCCCCATGTTCTTTCTGGCCACCCTTTTTTACTTCATTCCGTTCTGCCTGATCATTGCGGAGTTCGTGTCACTGAACAAGAACTCCGAAGCGGGGGTGTATGCCTGGGTAAAGAGCTCCCTCGGCGGGCGCTGGGCCTTTATCTCCGCCTACACCTACTGGTTCGTGAACCTGTTCTTCTTCACCTCCTTGCTGCCGCGGGTCATCGCCTACGCCTCCTATGCCTTCCTCGGCTACGAATACATTTTCACCCCGCTGGCGACCACTTTCTTAAGCATGGTGCTGTTTGCCTTTGCCACCTATGTCTCCACCAATGGCGCCAAGCTGCTTGGCCCCATCACCTCGGTGACCTCGTCCCTGATGCTGCTGCTGACCCTCTCCTACATTCTGCTGGCAGGTGTGGCCTTAGTCGGTGGTGTACAACCGGCTGACCCCATCACGGTAGAGGCCATGGTCCCCGATTTCAGCTGGGCTTTCCTCGGTATCACCACCTGGATCTTTATGGCGGCCGGTGGCGCCGAGTCGGTGGCGGTCTACGTCAATGACGTGAAAGGCGGCTCCAAGTCCTTCGTGAAAGTGATCATCGTCGCCGGGCTCTTCATCGGTGTGCTCTACTCCATCGCCTCCCTGCTGATCAACGTGTTTGTCCATAGCGACACCCTGAAATTTACCGGTGGCTCGGTGCAGGTGTTCGAGGGACTGGCGGCCCATTTCGGTCTGCCCACCGTGCTGATGAACCGCTTCGTCGGGCTGGTCTCCTTCACCGCCATGTTCGGCTCCCTGCTGATGTGGACGGCGACCCCGGTGAAGATCTTCTTCTCCGAGATCCCGGCTGGCATCTTCGGCAAGAAGACCGTCGAGCTGAACGAGAACGGCGTGCCTGCCCGTGCGGCCTGGATCCAGTACCTCATCGTGCTGCCGCTGATGGTGATCCCGACTCTGGGCTCCAATACCGCGCAGGATCTGATGAACACCGTCATCAACATGACCGCCGCCGCCTCCATGCTGCCGCCGCTGTTCATCATGCTGGCCTACCTCAATCTGCGCCTGAAGCTCGACCACTTGCCACGGGATTTCAAGATGGGTTCGCGCACCACGGGGATCGCCGTGGTCTCGGTGCTGATCGCCATCTTCTCGGTGGGCTTCCTCGCCTCCACCTTCCCGACCGGCGCCGACATCATGACCATCATCTTCTACAACGTCGGCGGGATCGTGATTTTCCTCGGCTTCGCCTGGTGGAAGTACAACCGCTACGAAGCCTCCCTGAGCGCCGAAGCGCGCGCGAAAGAGGCCCAGCCGGCGGCGCAGGCGGTCATCCAGCCGTCATGACCCCATCAAGCCGGGTGGCCGTTGGCCACCCGCAAACCCTTGAACCAGAAAAGGAGAAGAGCATGAGCGAGACGATCGAGTTTGCCGAATTCAAACGGGTCGAGATGAAGGTGGGCAAGGTGCTGGAGGTGGTGCGCCACCCCGGTGCCGACAAACTCTACATCGTCCAGATCGACGTGGGTGGCGAGCGGCCGCTGCAGACCGTCACCAGTCTGGTGCCCCATTACCGCGAAGATGAGCTGCTGGGCAGCGAGGTGGTGGTGCTGACCAACTTGAAGCCGACCAGGATGCGCGGCGAGCGCTCCGAGTGCATGTTGCTCTGCGCCGAGACTCCAGACGAGAGCCGGAGCGTGCTGCTGCAACCCCGGGTGCCGATGGCGCCGGGCACCCCCATCGTCTGAACGATATTGCGAGCCGGTGCGGGGAGATTGCACCGGTTCACCAAGGAGGCCGTCCAAACGGCCCGATCATAACAAGAGAGTAAAGCGCGGGGCCGACAGACCCTTGCCAAACACATCACAGAGTCACAGCGTTGCCCGCAGGGAGCGCGAGTCCATTGGAGGACACCATGTCTGAATCCGTACGCGGCACCATAGGCAAGTTTGCCCTGTTGTCGATGACCTTTGCCGCCGTGTTCAACGTGCGCAACATAGTCAACAACAACATCGAGCTGGGGCTCAGCTCCGCCCCCATCTTCCTGCTGGCGACCCTCGTCTACTTCATCCCCTTCGTCTTCATCATTGCGGAGTTCGTCTCGGCTAACAAAAACTCCGAATCGGGGATGTACGACTGGCTGAAGAAACCGCTCGGCACCCGGATGGCCTATCTGGGCTCCTTCCTCTACTGGTTCGTGAACCTGTTCTGGTTCGTCTCCCTGCTGCCCAACGTCATCGCCTACGCCTCCTACGCCATGCTGGGCTATGAGTACAGTTTCTCGCCGACCGTCACCTCGATCATCTCCATCGTGCTGTTCGCGGCGGCAACCCATATCTCCACCAAGGGGGCGAGCTGGCTCGGCAAGATTGCCGAACTGGTGGCCTACGGCGTCTTCGCCCTGTTCGCCATCTATGTGTTGGGTGCCCTGATGGCCCTCGGCGGTGACCATGTGGCGGCCCAGCCCATCACCCTGGAGGCCATGACCCCCACCGTCAACTGGGCGACGCTGGGCATCATGTGCTGGATCTTCCAGGCGGCGGGCGGTGCCGAAACCGCGGCGGCCTATCTCAACGACGTGAAGGGCGGCCAGAAGTCCTTTATCAAGGTGATCATCATCGCCGGTGTGGTCATCGGCGCCATGTATGCGCTGGGTTCCCTGCTGGTGAACGTCTTCGTGCCGCGCGAGAGCCTCACCTATGCCGGCGGCATGGTGGAGATCTTCACCGGCATGGCGCAGTACTTCGGGCTTTCCGAGACGCTGGTGGGCCGCGCGGTCGGGGTGGTGCTGTTCATCGCCATGTTCGGCTCCATGATGATGTGGACCTCGGCGCCGGTGAAGATCCACTTCTCCGAGATCCCCCAGGGTGTCTACGGCGACAAGACCACCCGGCTCAACCAGCACGGGGTGCCGGTGCGCGCCGCCTGGTGGCAGTTTGCCTTCGTGTTCGTGATGCTGGTGGTCAACGGCTTCGGCTCCGAGTCGGTGCAGCAGATGATGAACACCGCCATCAACCTGACCGCCGGAACCGCCATGCTGCCGCCCATCTTCATCATGGTGGCCTACTTCGTGTTCCGCTGGAAACATGACGACACCCCCCGCGAATTCCGCATGGGGTCGCGCACCTTCGGCATGGCGGTGGTCTCTGTGCTGATCACCATCTTCGTGGTGAGCATGAGCGCCTCCGCCTTCCCGTCCGGGGTGGATCTGGTGCGTGCCTTCTTCATCAACGTCTTTATGACCGCGGTCTTCTCGGCGCTGGCCTACTGGTGGATCTCCCGCTTCGAGAAGCGTCAGGCCCGCAAGCTGGCCGCCGGGGGCAAGGCGGGGGGCGACGCCCTGGCCCGGCAGAGCTGAGCATCGACTGCGGTGCAGCGCGGGTGGCCTCTGGCCACCCGTTTTTTTGTCTCTGCGGCCCGCCGTGGCCCCCCTGGGTGTTCAGTTTTAAAGCGCTAAAATCCCACTCGTTTAATTTCACTGAATGCTTGGATACGCCGCTCAACTTTGCGCCACCCTGTGTTCGGGGTAAGCTGGGGTTTCGTGTCGAGGGTCGCCGTCTGAGGATGGCCCTCGAGTGCCTCGTCGTCCCCATACGGTGCGGGACGCGCTTTCCCTGGAGACTCCCCGTGCGTCTGGATCCCTTTACCTCTGTATTGATTGCCGTGGTGGCCCTGGCCTCCTTCTTCCCCTGCGAGGGCCAGGTGGCCGTCTGGTTCGCGCTGCTGACCAAGCTGGCGGTGGCGCTGCTCTTCTTCATGCATGGCGCCAAGCTGTCGCGCCAGAACCTGCTGGCGGGCCTGGGCCACTGGCGGCTGCACCTGGTGGTGATGGCCAGCACCTTCCTGCTGTTTCCGCTGCTGGGGCTCTTGCTCACGCCGCTGGTGCCCCAGTGGCTGAGCCCGGCCATCTACCTCGGCTTCCTCTACCTGTGCGCCTTGCCCGCCACGGTGCAATCGGCCATCGCCTTCACCTCCATGGCGGGGGGCAATGTGTCGGCGGCGGTGTGCAGCGCCTCGGCCTCCAGCATCCTCGGCATCTTCCTTTCGCCGGTGCTGGTGGGGCTGATGATCCAGGTGCAGGGGGAGGGGGTCGACACCTGGCACTCCATCCAGGCCATCATGGTGCAGCTGATGCTGCCCTTCGTTGTGGGCCATCTGTCGCGGCCGCTCATCGGCCGCTGGGTCGACAGCCACCGGCCGCTCATCGGCAAGCTGGATCAGAGCTCCATCCTGCTGGTGGTCTATGTGGCCTTCAGCGAGGCCGTGGTGCAGGGGATCTGGCATCAGGTCGGTTGGTACGATCTCGCCAGCATAGTGTTGCTGAGCTGCGTGCTGCTGGCGTTGGTGCTGGCTTGGAACGTCTGGATCAGCCGCCGCCTCGGGTTTGACAGGGCGGACGAGATCACCATCGTCTTCTGCGGCTCCAAGAAGAGCCTGGCCAATGGGGTGCCCATGGCCAACGTCATGTTCCCCGCCGCCAGCGTCGGCGTCATGGTCTTGCCGCTGATGATCTTCCACCAGATCCAGCTGATGGTGTGCGCCGTGCTGGCCCGCCGCTACCGCGAGCAGGAGGCCCTGCCCCAGGCTCAGGAGGGGTAGGATGCCCGGATAAAAGAGAGGGAGGCCACTGGCCTCCCTCTCTCGTTTGCCGCTCCCTCAGCGTTTGCGCCAGACGGTGAGCTGGGCCACCGTATGCTGGTGCTTGCGGGCGGTCTCGCGGATGACGAAGGGCACGTCTCTCGGCGGGCACAGCTCCTCGAACTCCGCCGCCAGCAGCCGTTGCAGCGCCTGATGGGTGGAGAGGGCCTCGCCGTTCTCCCGGATGCCGCCGAGCCAGTTCGCCTTGGGGGTGTAGTCGGTCAGCCAGGTGTAGGGGCTGGTGAGCACCAGCAGGCCGCCGCTGCGAAGGCGCGGAGCTATGTCCCGCAGGAAGCGGGCGGGCTCCCGCAGCCGGTCGATCAGGTTGGAGGCGAGCACCAGATCGTAGTGCTCGTACCTGGGCTTGAGGTTGCAGGCATCCCCCTGGCTGAAGTGGACCCGATCGCTCTGCTCGCGGCCCAGATCATGGCGGGAGAGGCGCGCCTCGCAATACTCCACCAGATCCCCCTCCAGGGGCAGGGCATAGCGGAAGCTGTCCTGGCTGGCCAGCGCCAGCGCCACGTCGATGAAGCGGGCCGAGTAGTCCACCCCGTCCACATGCTGGAAGTGGCGGGCCAGCTCGAAGCTGGCGCGGCCGGTGGCGCAGCCGATGTCAAGCGCCCGCTCATGGCGGCTGCACAGCTCGCTGGCGAGGCTGGCCAGGGTCTGGGCGTAGTTGGCCACCCCGAAGTGGGTCGGGCCGTACTGGAAGTCGAGGTATTGCGCCACCAGGGCGTCGGTTTCATAAGGATTCACTGTGATGGCTTCCTGATAGCGTGAGACCAGATAGCGGAAGCCCGCATGCTGGAAGAAGTGGCGGCGGAAGGCGTAGCGGGAGGACCTGAGCGCCTCGTTGCCTGTGCTGATCCAGCTGCCGCCCTTGATGATGCTGTGCTTGCCATCGAAGGTGGGGGTGGAGAAGTCGTCGTAGAGGGGGTGCACCTTGAACCCCTCGAAGCCGTCGATGGCGGTGCTGGTCCACTGCCAGACGTTGCCCACCAGATCGTAGAAGTCGCCCTGGGGGCAGGCATCCACCGGGCAGGAGGAGGCGAAGCGCGCCAGGTTGATGTTGCCGGGGGCCGCCAGCCAGTCCGGCTGATCCCCGGGCACCTGCTCGCGCAGCAGCGCCCACTCCCCCTCGCTCGGCAGCTGGATGGGCAGGCCGGTCTGATCCGCCTTCCAGCGGCAGAAGGCGGCGGCCTCCAGCTGGTTCACCTCCACCGGCCAGTCCCAGGGCAGGGGGACCTGCTCCGTCATCAGCCGCAGTTGCAGTTGCTCGGGCTCGCTGGGGTCGCCGACCCAGAAGCTGGGCATGCGCGCCCTGGCATACTGGCACCAGCCCCAGCCCTCGTCGTCCCACCAGGCCCGGGTCTCATAGCCGCCCGCCTGCACGAAGGCCAGGTACTCGGCGTTGCTCACCAGCATGCGGCTGGCCTGGAAGGGGGCCAGCGCTATGTGGCGCTCGCCATATTCGTTGTCCCAGCCGTAGGTGGCGTCCTGCTTGCCGAGGCGCACCCGACCGCCGGCCACCGGCAGCAGGCTGTTGGCGGGCACCTGGTCGCGCCTGTGGCGGGCCTGGGTGCAGGCGGGCCAATGGGGCTGCGGCTGCACCCAGGCCAGGGGCAGCTGGCGGATCAGCACGCTGGAGGTCTCCAGGTGGATGCGCTCGTGCTCTATCCCCATCAGGATGACCCAGGCCGGACTCTGCCAGTCGATGGGCAGTGCGAGCGGCATCCGCTCGATGAAATCACACACCAGGGCGCGCACGCGGCCACGGTAGTCGCGCAGTTCACTGACGGCGGGCCAGTCGTAGTGGGTCTCGTCCAGATCGTCCCAGCTCATCTCGTCCACCCCTATGGCCACCATGGCCTCGATACGGGGGTCGAGACGGCTCTCGATGAGACGCGCCGCCAGCAGCTTGTTGACGAAGAAGGCGGCGGTGTGGCCGTAGTAGAAGATGAGGGGGTGGCGCAGGGGGATCGCCTTGTTGAACCAGGCCCGTTCGTCGGCCAGGCAGTCAAACAGGCTGTCGTAGAGATCGAAGGTCTGACAGAAGTAGTCGAGCAGCTCGCGGCGCTTGTGCTCGGGATCGTCGCCGCCGAGCAGCGGGGTGCGGGTCGGGGCTGGCAGGCCCTCTGGGCTGGCGAATGGGTAGCTGACTTGGGTCACGCTCTGACTCCTTGTTGGCAGTGACAAATGCACGGTGGAGAGCTCTATACGCACAAGGTATCACTATTGGCTCAACAGACCGGGGCGGCAACCAAAAACTTGCTCCTCCGGCGGCGACTGGCCCTGCCGGCGGGCTGTCTCCCCCCGTTCGGGCATGGTGAGTTTGACCAACATATGGTCTGAATGGCTCTCCAAGATGAAGGCTGTGGTGAAGATGAAATCTGATTTTCAGTTTAAAATCATAGTCTTGGCTCTATGGCATGTGGCTTGCAATTGCCCCTGCACCAGGCTGTGCGGACCTAGGGGTCGCACTTGCCAACACACAACGAGGAGAGTGGCGATGAAATGGATGATGGGAGCCGTGCTGGCCCTGGGGCTGGGTGGTTGCAGCTGGCAGGATGACGTCAAGGTGAGCGGGGCCGGGGCCCTGGTGGAGCAGCAGCACCCCCTGGGCCGGGAGGTGACCCGGGTGCTGGCCGGGGTGCCCGCCAATATCCATCTGGTGGCGGGGGAAGAGAGGAGCATCTTGATCCGCGGGCAGGGGAACCTGCTGCCCTACCTGGAGCTGACCGAGCAGGAGGACAAGCTGGAGATAGAGGTGAAGGAGGGCTACCGGCTCGATCCCCCCGAGCCCATCGAGATCACCATCACCCTGCCCGAGCTCCATGAGCTGGCGCTGGCGGGCCTGGCTCGCGGCGATCTGAGCGGTTTTTCGGGAGACGAGCTGGTACTGTCGGTGGCCGGCCTGGGGGATATAGTCGCCAGCCAGCTGGCACTGGATCGACTGGAGGGCAATATTGCCGGTGCGGGCAGCCTGGATCTGGGGCAGGGCTCGGCCAGGGAAGTGGAGCTCAACATCGCCGGTGCCGGTGGCGTGTCGGGCGCCCAGTTCAAAGGAGAGGAGGTCGAGGTCAATATCGCCGGCAGTGGCGACGTGGCAGTGAATGCCAGCGCGTTGCTGAAGGTCGGCATCGCCGGCTCCGGCTCGGTCAGCTATCTGGGCAACCCCAGGCTGGAGAGCGAGATCGCAGGGTCCGGCGCCATCTCCCGGGCAGGAAGCTGAGTACCCGGCGCGATGACAGCTAAATAACAGGCCCATGCAGGGCCTGTTTTGTTATCCATGGTTGCGCTGCTTTCTCTCACTCGAGGGGCAGCGCGAGCTCCAGATCCGCATTGAGCCGCATCAGCAGCCACTGCATGCCGGCGAGGTGCTGGTGGTCGTGGCTGGCGAGCAGGCGCACCAGACCGTCCAGAGTCACCTCCCCATAGCCGCCATAGCGGGCGCGCCGCTGCCAGGCACTGGAGGGCCGCGCCCTGAGCCACGCCACCGTCTGCAGGCGGGCGGTGCGAAAGCGGTCGAGCTGCACCGCAGGATCCTGCCGGGGGTAATCATGGTCCAGCGCCAGCTGATAGCCATCGAGGGAGGCCAGTTCGGGCAGGCTCTCCGCCAGGGTACGGCGAAAGCGCACCTGGTAGCCTTGCGTCTCAATGTCCAGCAGGTGGCAGAGGTGCCCCCGGGCGCTGAAGCGCTCTGAGGGGATCCCGGCCCAGTTGGCGGGCTCCCAGTCCAGCTGGTCGGCGGGCACCTGTGCCAGCAGTCGTGCGAACTGGTCCGGCATGGCCAGCAGCGTGGTGAAGATCGTCATCCTTGTCTCCCTGTTCCCTGTTTATGGCCGCCCGCGGGTGAGGGGCGGCCACGAGCGAGCGGGTCAGCCTCAGGCCGGTTCGCCGAGGTGGCTGGCGTGAAAGCGCAGGTGCTCCTCGATGAAGCTTGCCACGAAGTAGTAGCTGTGGTCATAGCCGGCATGGCGATGAAGCGCCAGGGGCCACTCCTTGGCGGTCGCGATCTCGGCCAGGGCGTCTATGCCGAGCTGCTCCGTCAGGAAGGGGTCGTCCAGCCCCACGTCCACCCGGGTCGGCAGGGGCTGGCTGTCGTGGTGGCGCAGCAGCTGGCAGGCGTCCCACTCCTGCCACAGCAAGGGGTTGTTGCCGAGGTAGGCGCCGAGGGCCTTCTGGCCCCAGGGGGCGCGGCTCGGGTGACTGATGGGGCTGAAGGCCGACACCGAGCGGTAGCGACCGGGTTCGCGCAGGGCGGCGATCAGGGCGCCGTGGCCCCCCATGGAGTGGCCGCTGATGGCGCGCCTGGTCGAGACCGGGAAGTGGGTCTCGATGAGCTCGGGCAGCTCCCGGTTGACGTAGTCATACATCTGGTAGTGCGCCCGCCAGGGGTGCTGGGTGGCGTTGACATAGAAGCCGGCCCCCATGCCGAGATCGTAACCGGGGTCGTCCGGTATCCCTTCGCCGCGGGGGCTGGTGTCCGGTGCCACCAGGGCGATGCCGAGCTCGGCGGCGATGCGCTGGGCACCCGCCTTCTGCATGAAGTTCTCGTCGGTGCAGGTGAGGCCGGAGAGCCAGTAGAGCACGGGCACCTTCTGGCCGGTGAGGGCCTGGGGTGGCAGATAGATGGCGAAGCGCATCTCGCAATCGAGCACTGTGGAGGGGTGGCGATACTGCTTGTGCCAGCCGCCGAAGCTCTTGTTGCTGCTGATGATGTCCAGATTCATGGAAGGACTCCTTGCCCCGCCCATGCATCTATGGGCGGGGCTCTCATGGGATCAGTAGTGGATGACGGTGCGGATGCTCTTGCCTTCGTGCATCAGATCGAACGCCTCGTTGATCTGCTCGAGGGGCATGGTGTGGGTGATGAAGTCGTCCAGCTTGAACTCACCCTGCATGTAGCGCTGCACATAGCTCGGCAGTTCGCTGCGACCGCGCACCCCGCCGAAGGCGCTGCCGCGCCAGACCCGGCCTGTCACCAGCTGGAAGGGGCGGGTGCTGATCTCCTGGCCCGCGCCGGCCACGCCTATGATGACGGATTCGCCCCAGCCCTTGTGGCAGCACTCCAGCGCCGCGCGCATCACCTTGACGTTGCCGATGCACTCGAAGGAGAAGTCGACGCCGCCGTCGGTCATCTCGACGATCACCTCCTGGATGGGCTTGTCGAACTTGTTCGGGTTGATGCAGTCGGTGGCGCCCAGCTTGCGGGCAAGCTCGAACTTGCTCTCGTTGATGTCGATGGCGATGATGCGGCCGGCCTTGGCCATGCGGGCGCCTATGATGGCGGAGAGGCCTATGCCCCCCAGCCCGAAGATGGCGACGCTCTCACCCTCCTTCACTTTGGCGGTGTTCATCACGGCACCTATGCCGGTGGTGACGCCGCAGCCCAGCAGGCAGACCTCTTCCAGGGGGGCGGCCGGGTCCACCTTGGCGATGGAGATCTCCGGCAGCACAGTGTATTCGCTGAAGGTGGAGGTGCCCATGTAGTGATAGATGGGCTGGCCGTCTTTCGAGAAGCGGGTGGTGCCGTCCGGCATCAGCCCCTTGCCCTGGGTGGCGCGGATCTTCTGGCACAGGTTGGTCTTGCCGGACTTGCAGAACTTGCACTCGCCGCATTCGGGGGTGTAGAGCGGGATCACGTGATCTCCCACCTTGACGCTGGTGACGCCCTCGCCGACGGACTCGACGATGCCGCCTCCCTCATGGCCCAGAATGCAGGGGAAGACCCCTTCCGGATCTTCACCCGAGAGGGTGAAGGCATCGGTGTGGCAGACGCCGGTGGCGACGATCCGTACCCGCACCTCGCCGGCCTGGGGCGGCATGACCTCGACCTCTTCGATGGAGAGGGGCTGACCCGGTCCCCAGGCGATGGCGGCTTTACACTTGATGCTTTGAACCTGTGCCATGAATGACATCCTTCTTGTTGCGGTAGGTGAACAGAAATGAACTCAGGTATGCAGTGTAGTTTCCCTTCTATTTGGTGATAATAAGGCTAAATATCAAATCACTTTTACACACAGGTAATAATGTTCGGCTGGGAAGGGATCTGTGAATTTGTCAGCGTGGCGGAGCAGGGGGGCTTTACCCCGGCGGCGCGCAAGCTGGGGGTGTCGGTGGCGCAAGTCAGCCGCCAGGTGGCACAGCTGGAAGACAGGCTGCAGGCCAAGCTGCTGCTGCGCACCACCCGTCAGGTGCGGCTCACCGAGCTCGGCGAGATCTACTATCGTCACTGCCGCCAGCTGCTGGACAACCTCTACGAGGCGGAGCTGGCACTGGGGCGCCATCAGGCGGTGCCGCAAGGGTCTTTGCGGATCACGGCCCCCGTCTCCTATGGCGAGAGCCGCATCGCCCCCCTGGTGAACGACTTCATGGTGCGCTTCCCCCAGCTGGAGGTGACCCTCAACCTCACCAACCAGCTGCTGGATCTGGTGCATGAAGGCTACGATCTGGCGATCCGGCTCGGCCACCTCAAGGACTCGACCCTGGTGGCTCGCAAGCTGGCCCAGCGGGTGCCCTATGTGTGCGCCTCGCCGGCCTATACCGCCCGCCACGGCATGCCCAACAGCCTCTCGGAGCTCTCCCGCCACCACTGTCTGGTGGGCAACGGCGACGACTGGTTCTTCACCCTGGACGGCCGCCCCCATAGCGTGCGGGTGCACGGCCTGCTGCAGTGCAACAGCGGCCACGCCCTGCTGGACGCGGCGCTCAAGGGGATAGGCATCATCCAGCTGCCGGACTACTACGTGAGCGACCACCTGGCCCGGGGGGAGCTTGTCGAGCTGTTGCCGGAGCTGCGGGCGCCAGAGGAGGGGATCTGGGCCCTCTATCCCCACAACCGCCACCTCTCCCCCAAGGTGCGGCTGCTGGTGGACTACCTCGCCGAGCGGCTCAGCGATCCCGCCCAGCCGGCGCTGGTGCGCCCCATAGGCTGACGCCCGGATGACAACAGGCACCTCATAAAAAAGGTGCTGTCCTCACTGGGTATTGGAGGCCAGTCCAGAGGCTGGCCACCGCCGTGAGGGGCGCCATCATGGCTGCACCCTCGGCTATCCGCACCGACATGGCACAGCTTGACTCCCTTTGTCAGCCCCCCAGCCTGGGCTGTCATCGTCCTGTCCGGCGGGCACGCCCTGTGGAACCCCCTCGCCAGCACAAAGCTCCGTCCGCTCCCATGATACCGGCGCAGTAGACAGCAGATCCTGCAGCGGCCCCCACCGGACGGGGGGGCGGCCGCGCCAGATGGGCAAAATCGCCGGTCAGCCTCCTTGGCTAGACTGGACCGGTCGTCTTATGACACCCATTTGGCACTTTTGCCCGCCACTCTATCTGGAAGGATCCGATATGAAACCCTTGTTGACCGCCCTCCTGCTCCCCCTGCTGCCCCTCGCCGCACAGGCCGCCGACCCCGTCTGGATCACGGTCGGTGCCGACAGCGGCGTCGAACTCAAGCAGGTCAAGGCCAGGCTGGCCCCCCTGTTCAGCGCCAGCGGCGCCCCCATCCAGCTGGCCCAGGTCGAGGCGAGCGAACTCGGCACTCTCTCCCACCTGATGCACGAAGGGCATCAGCGCTGCGGCGGCTATGTGGTGCACAGCACCCTGGCCGACGCCCTGCAGAGCATGGCCCAGCCCATCAGCCAGAACCTGTTCAGCGCCCCGCCGCTGACCCAGGGGGCCAGCGTCAACCGGCTGCTGCCCCATCTGGATCAGGGCAAGATAGTCGGCACCATCAGCCAGCTCTCGAGCTGGCGCAACCGCTACTACACCACCACCACAGGGGTGCAGTCGGCGGACTGGGTAGCCGGCCAGTGGCAGAGTCTGAGCGCGACCCTGCCCTGGGCCAGCGTCAGCCGGGTCAAGCACAGCGGCTATCCGCAGCAATCCGTGGTGCTGACCCTCAAGGGCAGCCGCTACCCGGACGAAGTGGTGGTGCTCGGCGGCCACCTCGACTCCACCGCGGGATCGGCCCCCAACAGCCGTACCCTGGCGCCGGGCGCCGACGACGATGCCTCCGGCATCGCCACCCTGACCGAGGTGCTGCGGGTCATCGCCGAGCAAGGTCGTCAGCCGGAGCGCACCCTGCAGTTCATCGGCTATGCGGCGGAAGAGGTGGGGCTGCGCGGCTCCAAGGACATCGCCACCCGCTACAAGGCGGCCAACACCAAGGTGCTGGCGGCGCTGCAGCTGGACATGACCAACTACCAGGGCTCGGCGGAAGATATCGTCTTCATGACCGACTACACCGACCAGGGGCTGACCGGCTATCTGGCCCAGCTGCTCGACGCCTATCTGCCCCAGATCCGCTACGGCTATGACAGCTGCGGTTACGGCTGCTCGGATCACGCCTCCTGGCACAATCAGGGCTACCCGACCGCCATGCCGTTCGAGTCGCGCTTCAACGACTACAACCCCAAGATCCACACCGCCCAGGACACCTTGCAGAACTCGGATCCCTCGGCCGCCCACGCCCTCAAGTTCGCCCAGCTGGCCACCAGCTTCGCCATCGAGATGGGCAAGATAAACTGAGGCGCCAGGGGGATGAAGCACACAAAAAAAGGCCCACATTCGTGGGCCTTCTTGCATTTTTGGTATGGGCGAAGCGCTATTCCCGCTCCTTGACGTAGGGGGTGCCAAGGGCCTTGGGGGCCACCGCCTTGCCGATGAAGCCGGCCAGCAGGAAGACCGTCAAGATGTAGGGCAGCGCCTCTATGGCCTGCACCGGGATCGGGAAGTCGCCTATGCTGACCCCCTGCAACCGGATGGCGACCGCATCGAGGAAGCCGAACAGCAGGCAGGCCGCCATGGCGTTCCAGGGCCGCCACTTGCCGAACACCAGGGCCGCCAGCGCCATGAAGCCCTTGCCCGCGCTCATGTTGGGGATGAACTGGGCGGTCTGGGCCACCGCCAGATAGGTGCCCCCGATCCCCGCCAGCAGGCCGCCGATGATGAGCGCCGTGTAGCGCATCCGCACCACGGAGATACCAGCGGTATCCACCGCCGCCGGGGCTTCGCCCACCGCCCGCAGCCGCAGGCCGAAGCGGGTGCGGAACAGCACCCACCAGGCCAGGGGCACGGCGGCAAACGCCACGTACTCCAGCAGGGAGTGACCGCTCAGCAGCTCGCTGTAGAGCTGGCCGATGACGGGGACGTCATAGAGCTCCTTGGCGAAGGGCAGGTCGATGGGGGCGAAGCGGGCATCGCCGGAGAGCGCCGGGGTCTGACCCCCCTGATCGAACCAGTAGCGGCCCAGGGTGACGGTCAGACCGGCCGCCAGTATGTTGATGGCCATGCCGCTCACCACCTGATCCCCGCGGTGGGTGATGGTGGCGAAGCCGTGCAGCAGGGCGAACAGGATGGAGACACCCACCCCGGCACCCAGCCCAATCCAGGCGGAGCCGGAGACGGCGGCCGCGGCCGCACTGGCGAAGGCCGCCGCCAGCAGCTTGCCCTCCAGGGCGATGTTGACCACCCCGGAGCGCTCGCAAAACATCCCCGCCATGGCAGCCAGAATAAGCGGCGGCGCGGTACGTATGGTCGCATCCAGCATCAGGATCAGCATTTCGAACATGATCAGACTCCCTTCACTTGTGCGGTTGAGCGGTTGGCAAACGCCAGGTAGGCCTGCTCGATGCGCGGACGCAGCATGTGCTCAAGGGCTCCGCAGAACAGGATCACCAGACCCTGCAGCACCACCACTATGTTGCGATCCACCCCGAACTCGAAGCTGAGCTCGGCGCCACCCTGATAGAGGAAGCCGAACAGCAGGCTGGCGATGATGACGCCGACCGGGTGGTTGCGACCCATCAGGGCCACCGCTATGCCGGTGAAGCCGAAGCCTTCCACGAAGTTGAGCTTGATCTGGTGCAGCTCGCCCTGCAGCACGTTGAGGGCGAAGAAGCCCGCCAGCATGCCGGAGATCACCATGGCCAGGATCACCACCTTGGGGTAGGAGATGCCCGCATAGGCGGAGGCGCTCTGGCTGGCGCCCACCGAGCGGATCTCGTAGCCCCAGCGGGTATGCCAGATGAAGACCCACACCAGGGCCGCGCAGATCAGCGCCCAGAAGAAGCTGATGTTGAGGGGGCTGTTCGGCATCTCCACACCGAAACCGGCGGCCAGCTCGCTCATCTTCGGCAGCCAGCTCGCCACGGCGAACACCTTGCTCTCGGTGGCCATGGATCCTGGCGGCTTGAAGACGTCGACCAGCAGGTAGGCCATCAGGGAGGCGGCGATGAAGTTGAACATGATGGTGGTGATGACGATGTGGCTGCCCCGCTTGGCTTGCAGCCAGGCCGGGATGAAGGCCCAAGCCGCACCGAACAGGCCACCGGCTATGATGGCGAGCGGCAGCAGCAGCGCAAACGGCAGCACGTCCCCGAGCAGCAGACAGACCAGCCCCACCCCCAGGCCGCCGATATAGGCCTGCCCCTCACCGCCGATGTTGAACAGGCCGGCGTGGAAGGCCACCGCCACCGCCAGACCGGTGAAGATGAAGCCGGTGGCGTAGTAGAGGGTGAAGCCTATCCCCTCGCCGGTGCCGAAGGCGCCGTACCACATGATCTCGGCGGCATCGATCGGGTTGATGTCGAGGTAGTAGAACAGGATGGCCGACACCAGGAAGGCCAGCAGGATGTTGACCGCGGGCAGCACGCCCACGGAGATCCAGGCAGGAATACGTACTTGGCTCATCAGTGGGCCTCCTTGGCAATCTCGTCAGGCACGGGTGTGTTGACCATCATCAGACCCCATGTTTCACGGCAGGATACCTGGTTCATGATGTGGCTCCTTCGGGTTGGCTTGCCGCCACCTCGTCGGGAACGATATTTGCCATCATCAGACCTATGGTGCGCTCATCCGCCCTGGCGCCGTCCAGCTCGCCGACGATGCGGCCGTCGGCGATGACCAGGATGCGGTCGGACAGGCTCATGATCTCGTCGAGCTCCACCGACACCAGCAGCACCGCCTTGCCCTTGTCGCGCATGGCGATGATCTGCTGGTGGATGTACTCGATGGCGCCGATGTCGACGCCCCGGGTCGGCTGGCCGACCAGCAGCACATCCGGGTCCTGCTCCACTTCCCGGGCGATCACCAGCTTCTGCTGGTTGCCGCCGGAGAAGTTCGCGGTCTTGTGCTCCGGGCTCGGCGGGCGCACGTCCCACTTCTCCATCTTGGCCTGGCAATCCTGACGGATCGCCTCCTTGTCCTGCAGCCAGCCCTTGTTGTACTGGGTGCGGCGGTGATAACCGAGGATGAAGGCCTCTTTCGCCTCGAAGCGATTGATGAGCCCCATCTTGTGGCGGTCTTCCGGGATGTGGCCGAGGCCGAAGTTGCGCACCCGCTCCGGATCGGCCGGATGGCTCAGGCTCACCTCGTGGTTCTGGGCTCCGGCGATGGTGAAGCTGCCCTTGCTGGGCTTGAGGATGCCGCCGAGCAGGCTGAGCAGCTCGGACTGGCCGTTGCCGGAGACCCCGGCGATGCCGACCACTTCCCCGGCGCGCACCGCGAAGCTGACGGACTTGACCCGCTCCACCCCGGCGTCATCGACGTAAGAGAGGCCATCGACCTTGAGCTTGGCTTCGCCCGGCTGGGCGGTGCCCTTGTCGACCTTGAGGCGCACCTTGCGGCCCACCATCAGCTCGGCGAGCTGCTCCTTGTCGGTGTCCTTGGTGGCGACGTGGGCCACCATCTCCCCCCGGCGCATGATGGAGACCTGATCCGTGATGGCCAGGATCTCCCGCAGCTTGTGGGTGATGAGGATGATGGTCGCGCCCTGATCCCGCAGCTTTTTCAGCACCTCGAACAGGTGATCCGCCTCCTGCGGGGTCAGCACCCCGGTGGGTTCGTCGAGGATCAGGATGCGGGCGCCGCGATAGAGCGCCTTGAGGATCTCGACCCGCTGTTGCAGGCCCACCGGCAGATCCTCGACTTTCTCGTGCAGCGGCACCTCGAGACCATAGTCCCTGGCCAGCTCGCCGAGCAGTTTCTCGGCCGCAGCCAGGCTCTTGCCCAGGTGCCAGCCGTTTTCCGCGCCGAGGATCACGTTTTCTAAAACAGTAAAATTGTTCACCAGCATAAAGTGCTGGTGCACCATGCCCACCCCTGCGGCAATCGCATCTTGGGAGCCATGGGGTTTGAAGGGGTTGCCGTCGATCAGCATCTCGCCTTTGTCGGCGTGGTAGAAACCGTAGATGATGCTCATCAGGGTCGACTTGCCGGCGCCATTTTCGCCGACGATGCCGTGAATGCTGCCTTTACGAACCTGAAGGTCGATCTGCTTGTTGGCGTAAACCTCGCCAAAGCGCTTATCGATACCTCTTAATTCGATGGCATAGCGATCTGTCTGGTCCATGATGCAGTCCTTGCGGGTCATGAAGTAGAGACTAAAAACCGGCCCGTGCGGGCCGGTCTGGGTTGAGAGTCGTAGCAGAGACTCGGTACTCGCAGTATCAGTACTTACAGGAGTTGTCGCTCATGTAGTCGTGCACCTTGATCTTGCCGGCGATGATGTCGGCCTTGATGCTCTCGACCTTGGCCTTCATCTCCGGGGTGATCAGCTTGGCGTTGTTTTCGTCCAGCGCCCAGTCAACACCGCCTTCCGCCAGACCCAGGGTCTGGATGCCCGGCTTCCAGCTGCCCTTGGCGGCGTCATCCCAGGACTTGTACGCGGCCAGGCCAACATCCTTGACCATGGAGGTCAGCATGGTGCCAGGTTGCAGGTGGTTCTGGTTGGAATCCACGCCGATGGCCAGCTTGCCTTCATCCTTGGCAGCCTGATAGACACCGATGCCGGTACCGCCGGCGGCGGCATAGACCACGTCGGCGCCCTTGGCGAACTGGGACTTGGCGAGCTCCGCACCCTTGGCCGGGTCAGCAAAGGCCGCCGGGGTGGAGCCGGTCATGTTCTGGTACACGTCGATCTTCGGATTGATGTACTTGGCGCCCTGCTCGTAGCCGCACTGGAATTTGCGGATCAGCGGGATATCCATGCCGCCCACGAAGCCGACCTTGCCGCTCTTGGAGGCGATGGCTGCCAGGGCACCCACCAGGAAGGAGCCTTCATGTTCCTTGAAGATGAGGGACTGGACGTTCGGCTTGTCGACCACCATGTCGATGATGGTGAACTGGGTTTTCGGGAACTCGGTGGCGACCTTCTCTACCGCGGAGCCCATGTTGAAGCCGACGGCGACGATGGGACCGTTGCCACGGCTGGCCAGACGACGCAGACCCTGCTCGCGCTGGGCTTCGTTCTGGGGTTCGAACTCCTTGACCTTGACGCCTTTGTCCTTGTTGTAGACTTCGACGCCGTTGCGGAACACGGCTTCGTTGAAGGACTTGTCGAATTTGCCAGCGGTGTCATAGATGACGGCGGGCTCGGAGGCTGCCTGGGCAGAAAGGGCAGCGAGGGTGAGGGCGGCCACGGTGGCCAGCTTGAGCACTTTAGTCACGATCGTATCCTTGATTGTTATGTGAGGGTCCACAACCTGTCTTGGCAGGTCATAAAGCACGCTGGCTAACTGTAAGTGAGCCAGCCTGTGGGTCAAGGGGATCATAGAGGAAAAACGTTTGCGTTAACGGTTTGAAATATAAGCAAATTGCTTTATAAGTGTTTGTTTTTAGGTTTGTTTGCAGAGTTAAATGCTGCGATTAATAGGCGCCAAATGACATTTGTGTTTCTATTCATGAGGTTATACGCAAGCGTTTTCCTCCGGCGATGAAAAAAGAGGTGTCCATCGGCACCAAATCCGGCGGCCAGAGCGCTTCTCTCGGCAGGGGCGCGCAGGCGCCGCACCTCGACTTGGTCTCTGGCCGCTCAGGCCGTATAATCCCCGCCTGTATAAATAAACAGGAGTGGTGATGGACGTTTCAACCCTGCTCGACGGGCTCAACGACAAGCAAAGAGACGCGGTGGCGGCCCCTCGCAGCAATCTGCTGGTGCTGGCGGGCGCCGGCTCGGGCAAGACCCGGGTGCTGGTGCACCGTATCGCCTGGCTGATGCAGGTGGAGCGTTGCTCACCCTTCTCCATCATCGCCGTGACCTTCACCAACAAGGCGGCGGCCGAGATGCGCGGCCGGGTCGAGAAGGTGATAGGCGACGGCGTGCGCGGCATGTGGATAGGCACCTTCCACGGCATCGCCCACCGCCTGCTGCGGGCCCACCATCTGGATGCGGGGCTGCCCCAGGATTTCCAGATCCTCGACTCCGACGACCAGTACCGCCTCATTCGCCGGGTGCTCAAGGCGCTCAACCTCGACGAGAAGCACTGGGCCCCCCGCGCGGTGATGGGCTACATCAACGGCAAGAAGGACGAAGGCCTGCGCCCCGGCGACATCGACCTCTACGGCGACCCCGTCACCCGCACCTATCAGCAGATCTACAAGACCTATCAGGAGACCTGCGATCGCTCCGGGCTGGTGGACTTTGCCGAGCTGTTGCTGCGCGCCCACGAGCTGTGGCTGAACAAGCCCCACATCCTCGAACACTACCGCGACCGCTTCCAGAACATACTGGTGGACGAGTTCCAGGACACCAACGGCATCCAGTACGCCTGGCTGCGGATGCTGGCAGGGGAGTCCGGCAAGGTGATGATAGTCGGCGACGATGACCAGTCCATCTACGGCTGGCGCGGCGCCAAGATAGAGAACATCCAGCGCTTCCTGACCGACTATCAGGGGGCCGAGACCATCCGTCTGGAGCAGAACTACCGCTCCACCGCCAACATCCTCAAAGCCGCCAACAGCGTCATCGCCAACAACGCCGAGCGGCTCGGCAAGGAGCTGTGGACCGAGGGGGCCGAGGGGGATCCCATTTCCCTCTACGCCGCCTTCAACGAGGTGGACGAGGCCCGCTTCGTGGTCGGCCGCCTCAAGGACTGGAAGGAGAAGGGCGGCCTGCTCGCCGACTGCGCCATCCTCTATCGCTCCAACGCCCAGTCCCGGGTGCTGGAAGAGGCGCTGATGCAGGACGCCATGCCCTATCGCATCTACGGCGGCCTGCGCTTCTTCGAGCGCCAGGAAATCAAGGACGCCATGGCCTACCTGCGCCTCATCAACAACCGTGGCGACGACGCCAGCTTCGAGCGGGTCGTCAACACCCCGACCCGCGGCATCGGTGATCGCACCCTGGAGATACTGCGCAACAACGCCCGGGATCAGGGCCAGAACCTGTGGCAGTCGGCCAAGACCCTGCTCAACGACAAGGTGCTGACCGGTCGCGCCGGTAACGCGGTGCGCGGCTTCGTGGATCTCATCGATGCCCTGGAAGAACAGGTCGGCATGCTGCCCCTGCACCAGCAGGCGGATATCGCCATCCAGAATTCCGGCCTCAAGGCCATGTATCTGGCGGAAAAAGGCGAGAAATCCCAGGCGCGGGTGGAGAACCTGGACGAACTGGTCACCGCCTGCCGCCAGTACCAGCGCCCGGACGAGCTGGAGGAGATGAGCGATCTCTCCGCCTTCCTCGCCCATGCGGCGCTGGAGTCCGGTGAGAATCAGGCGGACGAATACGCCGATGCGGTGCAGCTGATGACCCTGCACAGCGCCAAGGGGCTGGAGTTCCCTCTGGTGCTGCTGGTGGGCGTGGAGGAGGGGATGTTCCCCAGCCAGCAATCCACCGAGGAGTCGGGCCGGCTCGAAGAGGAGCGCCGCCTCTGTTACGTGGGCATGACCCGCGCCATGGAGAAGCTCTACATCTGTTATGCCGAGAGCCGCCGCATCTACGGCCGCGAGATGTTCCACAAGCCGAGCCGCTTTATCCGCGAGATGCCCGCCGAGTGTCTGGAAGAGATCCGGCTGCGCACCCAGGTGAGCCGCCCCACCCAGTACGGCCGCTTCAGCCAGAACGAGGTGCAGCAGAGCTTTGACGCCAGCGGCATCAAGCTCGGCCAGCGGGTGCTCCATCCAAAATTCGGGGAAGGCATAGTGCTGAACTTCGAAGGGGTCGGCCAGCAGAGCCGGGTGCAGATCCAGTTCGACGACGTCGGCGCCAAGTGGCTGGTGACGGCGTATGCCAGATTGGAAGCGTTGTAATCCCCTCACCCTGACCCTCTCCCAACGGGAGAGGGGATCATCCCCGAGATAGCCTTTGCCTCCTTCTCCCATCGCGGGAGGGGAGCTTGCTCCCGAGATCGTCTTTGAGCCCTTCCCCCCTTGCGGGAGAGGGGCTTGTTCCCGAGATAGTCTTTGCCCCCTTCTCCCATGGCGGGAGAGGGGCCTGTTCCCGTGATCGTCTTTGCTCCCTTCTCCCCTTGCGGGAGAAGGGTTGGGGATGAGGGGGTTCGTAAATGGCTTTGTATCTTGGTACGGCTGGCGCCGTGCAGGACGCGAGGGCATGGCCCTCGACAGGGTTTCGCCCGCCCTTCGGGCTGGGGCGAGTGACTTTGGAAAGACCCGCTCTTTTCAAAAAATGCACCAAAGGTCTTCTCCCCCGCCAATCCGCTGGCTTCGCCAGTCCCCTCGGGCCTGAGCCAACGTCGGACGGGCCGCCGCAGACGGCACTTTGGCCTACGCCAACCATGGCTTCGGCCAAAGCCCGCTTCGAACATCCTTGTTCTCGCGCCAAATTGGGGTCGAGCTGTGCTCACCCTGACCCGATTTGGCCCCTGTCCGCTGCGGCTACGCCATCATCCCTGATGGCGTCCCTGACGTTGGCTCTGACCCTCGGCGGGTTGGAGGGGGGAATCAATACCGTGCCCACCTGCGGCTTGGGTGCTTAATACGAAATTCGGGCATGGGGTGGAACTCAACTTCGAAGGGGTCGGCCAGCAGAGCCGGGTGCAGATCCAGCTCGACGACGTTGGCGCCAAGCGGCTGGTGACGGCGTATGCCAGATTGGAGGCGCTCTGATTATCCCCTGCCTTTTAGTTGTATCAACCCAGCTTAGGTCGGGTTGTTTTTATAACTGTTATCAAAAATCTTTAAGGGGGGGGCCGTCTGTGTTTCACTATTCGAATCGAACCTCTCACTCCCAGTACGAGGCGTGACACAAATCACGGTCTAGATATTAATCTGTGTCCATAAGCATGATAAACATCTTATTATGATACAACCATCGTCTATTGCTTTATATAGAGTGTTGAGCCAAATTATTGCAAACCATTTTCGAATGATAACTGCGGCTTTATCATCTAGAGGATATATATGAGTAATAATGTCACTTCTAAATCAAATCCATTTGGTGATACTACAGCAGAAAATGATAGACCAATGCTGAGTAGTGCATTTATCGAGACCGCAGATTTTAGAGCATTAATCGAGACAGATGATAGAACAGTAGTGGTTGGAAGACGTGGGACAGGCAAAAGCGCATTGTTCATTCAGTTACATGAGCATTGGAAAAAAGATAGAAAAATATTGGTGTTAAGCTTCTCTCCTGATGACACACAAATAATCGGTTTTCGATCTATGTTAAAACCATTTACTGGGTCATTTAATTTAGCTCGTGCAGCAACTCGGTTATTATGGCGTTACGCTATATTAATGGAGATAGCATCACATATATCATCGCATTATAAACTTTCATCACACATTGCATCAGATGTAGTACTAAGTGAACACACTAAACGATGGATATCAGTGCATGGTGATATATTAAGGCGATGCAGGGTTATTGCGAAAGAATATTTAGATGAAACAAACCCAGAGGAATCCATTGGGGATTTGCAGTTTAATTTAAAAATATCTGAAATTGAAGCCAGTATTATAAAGCTTCTTACTGGTGCTGATCGGCGAGTTATTATATTAATGGATAAACTCGATGAGGCTTATGAGCCAGACAACCTAGGAATTGGAATCATTGCGGGACTTACATATGCCTCAATTGAATTAAACCAGAAAACCAATTGTATCAGACCAATTATATTTTTAAGAGACAATATATTTCGAGCCTTATCAAAGGAGGATCCGGATTACTCAAGAAATATTGAGGGGCAAGTTATTCGATTACACTGGGACTGGGCACAGTTATTGATGCTCTCTGCAAAAAGAATGAAGGTTGCATTTTGTCTAGATATTGAAAAGGATCAGCGAGTTTGGGATAGATGCGCTGCTGATGACCTAAAGGGGCGAAATGGATTTAAAAGATGTCTTCAGTTTACGCTGTACCGGCCAAGAGATTTACTTTCATTACTAAATGAGGCATTTTTTTCAGCCTTTAGAGAGGGGCGGCAAATAATTATAAGTTCTGATCTAGAATATGCCGCCAAATCTATTTCAATGGCAAGGTTGGAAGATTTGTGGAAAGAATATCAAAAAATATTTCCATCTATTCAGCTAATAACTAGCCTATTCAGAAATATTGAACCGGAATTAACCGTTTATACATGTTTAAAACGAATTGAAGCATCTCAAGAAGTAATTGATGATTGTGAAGATCCCAAAATAATTTCCGAGGTGAGATTATTAAAGTCAAGTGGGATACTACAGAGCCTATATAGTGTCGGATTCATCGGTATATATGACAAAAACACATCCTCTTTTTCATTTTGTCATGATGGCAGAACTCCCGATAAGGGATTCGAGAATGATGATCGTCTATTAATTCATCCATGCTATTGGCTAGGGTTAAATCTAAATAAAAATGCGCTTACTCCGGAAGAAGCTGAGGAAATAAATGATGAATATGATATCAGTGTGGTGTCTGAGAACTCAGCTATAAGAAATAAAACCATTGGCCAAATAACTACGCATTTAGATCAGATTCCTCATGGTGTTGAAGGTGCTGTTGAATTTGAACAGTGGTGCTTGGATGCATTAAGGATTGTATTTGCCTCGCACCTGACAGATATAAAAAAACATCCAAATGGTAGCGCGGTTCAAAGAAGAGACATTATAGGGACAAATGGAGGGAAATCTGATTTTTGGAAGAGAGTTTTAGAGGACTATAAGGCTAGGCAAGTTGTATTTGATGCAAAAAATTATTCTGATTTGGGCGCTTCAGAATATAGGCAATTACAATCATATTTGACTGGTGTCTATGGAAAGCTTGGATTCATAATTAATAGGGATGATGATGAAGTATTGAAAGCAGGCAAAGATTTAGACTGGACAAGAGAAATGCATCAGTCACATCAGGCTTTGATAATAAAACTGCCCGCTAAATTCATATCTAAATTATTACAGAAATTAAGAAATCCAGAAAAACATGATGCGATTGATAGCCAAATGGGGAAATTGCTTACTTTATACGAAACCTCATATATGGCGATAAAAAGTACTCAAAGAAAAAGAAGATAACAAACTCCGCAAGTTGTAGATTATTGGCCGTAGGTTCGATTTGTTAAGTAACACTCGAACATTGCGTTATGAGAGGTTTACTCCAGCATATCTACGGCCCATCTTCTCACCAATCCTGCGGATAGATGCTGCTTGCCACATAGAGATGGAAGGTGGAATACGGCCAATCGGCCACCCGGGTGACATGACCATGCTTGAGCGGGTTGATATGGGCGTCATCCATATGGAGGATTCTGCTCATCCTGGGTCAGGTGTTCCCAATAATGGCGTTGCCAGATGCCCCGCTCCCCGTGGCGTAAACGGGTCTGGCTTACCTCAACTGAAACGCCTTGACGATAAATTCGATAAAGAGCCGCACCTTGGGGGACTGCTCCTTGTGGAAGGGGTAGACGGCGAACAGGGCGTGGGGGTCGGGTTGCCAGTCGGGGAGCAGCTTCACCAGGGAGCCGTCCGCCAGTTCGCTCGACACGAACTCTTTGGGCACCAGGATCACCCCAAGCCCCTGCACGGCCGCCTGTTTCAGGGCGATGCCGTTGTTGGCGCAAAAGCTGGCGGGCTTCAATTCCACCGCCACGCTCTCCGCGTCCCGGGTGAAGAACCACTTGCGGGGGGAGGACGAGAGGCTGTAGAGCAGGCAGTTGTGGCCCTTGAGATCCTCAGGGCGGGCGGGCTGGCCCACCTCCTCGAGGTAGTCGGGGGCGGCGCAGAGCACTCGCCGCACCTCGCACAGGGGTTTGGCGCGCAGGGTGGAGTCATCGAGCGCAGCAGCCCCCCGGATCACCACATCCAGCCCCTGATCCACCAGGTCCATGTAGGCGTCGCTCAGGATCACCTCGATGCTGATCGCCGGATAGCGGCGCTGGAACTCGCAGATCAGCGGGTTGAGCCGGATCAGCCCGTAGGACATGGGCACGCCGACCCTCAGCCTGCCCCTGGGGGTGAAGGAGGCGGCCATGATGGACTGGTCGGCGGCCTCCAGGCTGTCCAGCACGCCGCATATCTGGCCGTAGTAGGCCATGCCGGATTCGGTGACGCTCAGCCGCCTTGTGGTGCGGTTGATCAGCGCAATGCCGAGAAAGGCTTCCAGCTCGTTGATGTTCTTGCTGACCGCCGCCTGAGAGAGGTGCAGGGCATCCGCCGCCGCCTTGAAGGTGCCCATCTCCACCACCCGGCGAAAGACGTTCAGCGCCGTGATCTTGTTCATCCTGCCCCCGTTAATTCACCACTGGTAAATGATGGTGCCATCATTGCGCACTTTAATCGCGATAGTGCGAATTGCAAGGGGGGCCATCGGCAGCCCGCCATCATGGAAACGCGGGGCATGACGAGGCGGCCGGGCTGCTGCCCGACCGCCTGCTCCATGGAGGAGGCTTATTGCGCCTTGCCCGGGGCGGGGGGCAGGGTGATGCCGACATCGGCCCAGGGGTTGGTGCCGAGCAGTTGGGCGTGGGGCACGTCGGCCTGGTAGCGCATGGTGAACGCCTCGGGGCCGTGGGCGAAGGCCACCAGCAGCCCCTGTTTGGCGTCCATCAGCCCGGCGTGCATGCCGAGCCCGTGATAGCTGACTCGCACGGCCTTGTCCTCCAGGCCCACCTTGTCTATCTGGAAGCGGGCAATGCTGCCGTCTTTGAGGGTAAAGCCCCAGCGGAAAGGCCCGCCGCTGACCACAGTCATCACCTCGTCGATGTCGGTGCCGTCCTCTGCGGAGTTGACGTGCATGCGGCCATATTTGCCGAGCACGGCGCTGCGGGTGTGCTCGTCCAGCGCCATCAGGTCATAGACCTTGGGGTAGGGGCCGACGCCTGTCTCTTCGGTGGCGACGCCGCCCCCTTGCACCGCGGGCTCGCGCCCTGCGAGCCTGGCCTGCTCCAGCAGCTCGGCCTGACTCAGGTTGAAGGCCGCAATCAGGGCGCCGTGCTCAGCCTTGGTCAAGGCGCGGCGGTGGGAGGCTTCGAGCAGCGGCCTGGCCGCGTCGGGAATGTCGACGGTGACCACGTTGACGCCTATGGGGTTGAGCACCCCGTTGACCGCCTCGACCCCGCTGACGGCGGGGCGGCCATCGCTGAACTGCACCGAGACAAGGTCGCTGGCGAAGGTGTTGAAAGAGAGGGCCGAGGCGATGGCGCCGGCCAGCAAAGCGACTTGGGGGAATTTCATATCAGACTCCTCGTTAAGGTTCGAGAAGCAGTCTAGGGCGCTGCAGTGTTCACTGAAATGGCACTCTGTTGATATGAAAATTCACTAGAAGTAATGAATGGCAGGGGGAGAGGGGGCGGGAGCTGCCGGCATGTGAGCGAGGCGCTCTCTGCCGGCGTGGGGGGGGCAGGAAGGGGGAAGGGGAGGTCTGCCGTCCATGCCGTACTACCGCCTGGGCAAATAAAAAGCAAAAGGTGATGATCCAGTCATTAGCGAGCTGCATATGCCCGTGGGGACCAACCAATGGAGAATGACCAGATGAAATGGATTCAACGTTGTGCCGCACTGGCTATGGTATTGGGTCTGGCCGCATGCGGAGGCAGTGAAAATGACAGCAGTCCGCCCAATGCCGCCATCAGGATCAGCCACTTAGCCCCGGATGCCCCCAAGGTGAATGTCAATGTCGACGGTGCGCCTTTGCTGACGGCCGTCGACTATGGCGCAAGCAGCGGGCTCAAGGCGGTTGCCGCTGGCAGCCACGAGGTGGCGGTAGACGGGATCTTGCCGAGCGGCACCGCGACCGTCATAGGGCCGGTCTCCCTCGACCTCAAACCCGACACCCAGTACGACGTGCTGGCAGTGGGCAAGCTGGCTGGCAGTGGTGATACCGCCTTCGGCCCGCTGGTGATTGAGCGACCGAACCAGGGGCCAACGGGGGGCGATATTCGCGTGCAGGTGCTGCATGCCGCACCGGGTGCTCCGGCCGTCGACATCCATGTCACCGCGCCGGGGGCCGCCCTGACCAGCCCGACGCTGGCCAATATTCCGTTCAAGACCCATAGCGACCCCCTCACTCTGCCGGCAGGCGAATACCAGATCAGGCTGACCCTGCCGGGGACAGTGGATGTGGTTTATGACTCAGGCCCACTGCCGCTCAATGCCGGGGCTGATCTGCTGATCGCGGCGATCGACAACCTGGGGGCGGGGCCAAGCCCGGTGCAGCTGCTCGCCATAGACGGTGCTGGCGCCACCCCCCTGCTGTCTGCCGATGAGCAGGCTCAGTTGAGGGTGGTCCATGGGGTTGCCGACGCCCCGGCCGTGGATATCCGGGTCAATGGCGTGGCGCCGACCGCAGCCCCGCTGCAGGGATTGGCGTTCAAGGGGAATACCGGCTATCTGGAGCTGGCCGCCGCCGATTATGACTTTGTGGTCACGCCAACCGGGGCCGCTACGCCGGAAGTCATCAATGCCGGCGACGTGCCGCTCAAGGCGGGGGTTCGCTACTCCCTGTTTGCCGTGGGCCAGTTGCTGGATCCTGCCGGTGAAACCATAGAGCCCTTGCTGCTGACCGACAGCGGTCGCGCGGTGGCGACGGAGGCACAACTTCGCGTGCTTCATGCGGCGCCCACGGCACCGGCGGTGGATGTCTATCTGACGACGGGGTCGGACATCAGCAGCGCCACCCCAGCACTCAAGGCGGTGCCCTTCAAGGGGGACAGCGGCTATCTTGCGGTTGCCGCCGGGGATTACCAGGTCACCGTCACCGCCTCGGGTGACAAGAGCCCGGTCATCGGCCCCCTGCCGGTCACCCTGGCCAATGGTCAGGTGCTGACAGCCGCGGCCCTGTCTGACAGCGTCGGTGGCGTGGATCCCGAGCTGCTGATCCTGGACGACGTCAGCAGCAAGTGATGCTCCTCTGCGAGCCAGCCGACTCGCAATCTGACCCAGACTGAGCCCTTCAGTCTGGGTCTTTTTATGGCCTGTCGACATCCTGGCGGAGCTGGAACCCTGGCTATCCGGGGTCGCGATCCAAAAGATGCTGCCAGCATCGAGCCGCAAGGCCCGGGTTGTGGTATGACTCGGGGCGTCACCAAACAGAACCTGTCGGAGGAAGAGACAATGCTGGCGTTGATCACCCAGGCTCACCAAACCTGTTATCCCAATCCCATCGCCTTTCGGGCCGGGGAGCGGGTGCGCACCGGCCACGAGGATGACGAATTTCCGGGCTGGGTGCGCACCTTTACCGCAGATGGCAACGAGGGGTGGGCGCCCCTGACGCTGCTGACCCCGACCGGCGCGGGGGAGGCGCTGGCGCGCCAGGACTATAGCGCCCGGGAGCTGGACGTGGCGGTGGGGGAGCGGGTGAGGGTGGAGCGGGAGCTGGCAGGCTGGCTCTGGGTTCACAACGACGCGGGGGGCTCAGGCTGGATACCGGCAAGCTGCATCGCCTCGCCGTCATAAGGTGGCGTCTGCTCAGGATATGGCTCGAGCCGAGAGAGGAGGGAGAAACCCGGCCACCGGGAGGGGCGCGGCGGCAGGGTGAATTGTAAAGAGTAGGGTGACGAAAAACGGGATCAGCCTAGTCTAATCAACTCGATGGGGGCGTAACGCTCCTGGCTGTTCGCCAGCAGCACGCACTTCTCGTGCTCCGCCTCATAGGGGGTCAGGTTGTCGGTGTGCGCCTCCTTCAGGGTGTCGACCGCGCCGGTGGCGGCAATCATCACCCGTTGGCCCAGGGTCAGCACATTGCGGTTTCTGTCGTAGATCTTCATGGCATTCTCCTTGTGGGATGGTCGCCCCGGCCCGTGCCGGGGCAACGGGCCCCAGACTACGCCCCTCGAAAAACGGGATGCCTGTCACAGATCAAAAAAAGGGGAAAGAGGGACTCGAAGCGGCGCTGGCGCGCTGGCAAGGGGTCGCCGAGGTCGCCACTGCCTGTCGCAGGGCGGGGAGGGCGCCCCCGCTTTTCATCCCCCCGGGCTCGAACTGCAAGGGGGATGCGCTATAGTGGAGCCGCTCGTTTAACTGCCTTCAACCAACCGAGAGTGCATTATGAATCGTGAAATTGCCGCCCAGTTCATCAAGATGCTGACCAACCTGGACCAGTGCCTGGCCAAGGCCGAGGCTCACGCCGAGGCGAAGAAGTTCAATGTGGAGAACTTCTTCAATGAGCGCCTCATCGTCGACATGCTGCCGCTGAGCAAGCAGGTGCTGATCTGCTGTGACAGCGCCCGCGCCCTGGTGGCCACCGCCAGTCTGAGCGAACCGCCGGTGCTGGGGGATGATCCCAAGACCATGGCGGATCTGCGCGCCCACGTGGCCAAGACCCTCGCCTATCTGCAGAGCAAGCTGGAGGCCGACTTCAGCCAGTATGCGAGCGGCCACTACTACCCCTACTGGGCCGGTGGCAAGGGAATGGACGGCCACAGCTGCGTGCACGAGTATGGCATCCCGAACTTCTACTTCCACCTGACCATGACCTATGCCCTGCTGCGCCAGGCCGGGGTGGATCTGGGCAAGCGGGATTACCTGGGTGGCCTGAACCTGCAATAAGAACCCATCCCATCGGGCTAGTTAACTCGCCATGTTGAACCCAGGCAGTGCTCGACATCCTCAGGTACTCCAGTACGCTCCGGTTTCTGCGCGCTGGCTGTGTCCAGACGGCCTTCGATAATGACGCCTATCGGGATAGGTGGTAAGCCGCTGCCCTGCCGGAATAAAGAGAGCCTGCCATCCGGCAGGCTCTCTGCTTTTTGGGGCTCCCGCATCCCCGGGATGGCGCCGGCTTATTCGCTCGGGAGCTCCGGCTCCACCAGGGCGGCGAGCTGGGTCAGGGACTCCTGCCAGCCGAGGTAGCACATCTCGACCGGGATGGCCGCCGGGATCCCCGCCTGTTCGATGGCGAGATCGGTGCCGCACAGCACCTGGGTGAGGGTGATGGTGACCTGCATCTCCCCGGGCAGATTGGGGTCGTCGAAGCGGTCTGTGTAGCGGATGCGCTTGCCCGGCTCCAGCTCGAGATACTCGCCGCCGAAGGCATGGCTGTGGCCGGTGGCGAAATTCGAGAATGCCATGCGAAAGCTGCCGCCGACGCTGGCCTCCAGCTGCGCCACCTTGCAGGTGAAGCCATGGGGCGGCAGCCATTTGGCCAGGGCGTCCGTCTCGATAAAGGCTCTGTATACCCGCATCGGCGGGGCCTTGAGTACGCGGTGCAGTGTCACGGTTCCAGTGGTCATGAGGGATACCTCCTCGGTGGGTCCGCAGCAAGAATAGTCGCCCACGCCGGAGTTGGCCGCTGCCGGGCTTTTTCAGCCGCCGAGGGCTATGGTGGCCAGTACTATGGCGACGCCTGCGGCGGCGAAGAGCACGCCTATCAGCATGGGGCGGGGGGAGCCGGCATAGCGGGCGAGTCCGTAACCAATCCCCATCAACATCAGCAGGGCGATGGCGTGGGAGAGGCGCAGGGCCGGAACGGGATCCTGCATGAAGATGAAGGGCAGCAACACGGGGAAGGTGGAGAGGAACACCATGAGGAAGACCCCCAGGCTGTTGAGCAGATCATTCCAGCGCCAGATGCCCCCCTGACCCAGCTCGGGGCGTTGTTGCAGACGCACCTGCCACTCCCTGAGTTCAGGGTCGCGGCAGATCGCCGCCAGCGGGCCGGGCAGGGCGTCTCGCAGCGCCGCTATCCCCCTCTCGTCACCGGGTGTCAGCAGGCGCAACTGCTGCAACAACCGCAGGGCTCGGCTTCGTTCGGTCAGGGTGGTGATGAGGTAGACGATGGCATCTATCATGCCCCAGGCGATGTTGCAGCCGATGCCGGCGATCAGCAGATCCCTGATCTCGGTGCGCCCCGCCTCGAGCGCGTTGAAGCACCCTGTGAAGGTGAGCACCATCAGCAGGCCGAACAGGATCTCCGAGTAGCGGGAGATGGGGTCTATGGGGGAAAAACGGGGTGGGTTCATGGGGCTGTCTCTGGATGGACGTTGAGACATGAGCATGGAAGCGGCCCACGGCAAGATCAAGGAGACCCGGTGCGCCAGCCAGGTGCCGTCAAGCCTGGCGCAGCGGATGGCCCCTGCTGCGGTCATGATCCCTGTCCTGCGTCGTACTTCTTCGCTAACACAGTGATTTTTCAGCGGATTGGCGAGGAGTTGATCAAGGTAGAGGTTATTGCCGCCGTTCGCTCATATAATCGCCGCCATGCAAGCGACTCGGAAGGATTCGATGACAAAGCTGATGGTGGCCCTGCTGGGGTTGTTTTACGGCTGCCTGGTGTGGGCCAACCCCGTTCCCTTCGTGGCCAGTCCGTCACCGGTGCAGGGGAAGATGGAGCCGCTGCTCTCCTGGTTCACCGGCGAGTTCTCCAGCCAGGAGCAGGCCGGTTACGACCCGCGTTTCACCAGCGCCGAGCTGCGCCTGGTGGAGATCTGGCCCGGAGAAGGCCCCTTTCGCTGGGTCTATGCCGAACAGTTCCTGACCGAGCGGGCGGTGCGCCCGTTCCGTCAGCGCATCTACCGTTTCTCCCCGCTGCCCGATGGCCGCATCCTGATGGCCGAGCTGACCATGCCGAGGGCCACGGATTTCGCCGGCGCCTGGCGTCAGCCCGAACTGCTCGACTCCCTCACCCCGCAACAGCTCTCCCTGCGCCAGGGCTGCGAGATCTGGCTGACCCGCCAGGCCAGCGGAGAGTACGCGGGCCACAGCAAGGTCGGCAGCTGCGCCACCGACTTTGGCGGCGCCACTACCCTGGTGCAGTACCTCTGGATAGGCCCCAACAGCGTCAGGCTGCTGGACAGGGCCTATGACAACGGCGCCCGCCAGCGCTGGGGCAGCCCGGGGGAGGGGTATCTCTACCTGCGCAAGGTAAAGCAACGGGGGGAGTGACCCGGGCGGCGCCGCATCACGTTGGCATCTCCCGCTGCTGGCGGTGCTCGCTGAGGTCGCCGCTTCGCAGCCGCTCGCCCGCCCAGCCCCGTTTATGTCGCGAGCCCGGGCCAGTGCGCCTGGAGGTCGATGAGGATGGAGAGGCTGACCGCCCCGAACAGCAGACCTGTGACCAGGTTCAGGGGCCGTTGCACCCGGCCGATCAGCCGCTGGGCCCGGGCGGTGGAGAGGCTCCAGGCCAGCAGCCCGAACCAGGCCAGGGAGAGCAGGAAGAGCTCCAGGATCAGCAGGCCCCGGGTCAGGCCATCCACCTGGGGTGTCACCATGGCCGCCAGCAATCCCATGAAGAACAGCAGCGCCTTGGGGTTGAGCAGGTTGGTGGCGATCCCGGCTCTTAGCCCCCGATTCCAGCCCTGCAACTCCCCGCCAGCCCGCAGTGCCTGGGTGGCGGCGCTGCGGCGCGCCGCCTTGATGGCCCCCCAGCCGAGCCAGCCCAGATAGAGGGCACCCACCACCTTCACCGCCAGGAACAGCCAGGGCTGGCTCGCGATCAGCAGGCTGATGCCGGTGAGGCTGAGGGTGGCGTGCAGCAGGATGGCGATGGCGATGCCAAGCGCGGCCCCGAGCGCCGTGGGCCTGTGCAGGCTGGTGCGCAGGATCAGCGCGAAATCCGGGCCCGGGCTCGCCAGGGCGATCAGGTGGATGAGACCTATGGTCAGAAACAGGCTGGTGAACATGGCATACCTCGCTACAAAGATGAGGCAGCAGCATGGGGGATGGGGGCAGGGGCTGGCTTGTAAAAGATTGCAGCGGGATCGGTCAGCCGGGGAGCATCTGCTGACGGTAGTCCGCCGGGGTCAGCCCGAAGGCCTGGCGGAAGCCGTGGTGGAAGTGGCTCTGATCGAAGAAACCGACCGCCAGCGCCACCTCGCTCACCGGCAGACCGCGGGCGAGCAGGTGCTTGCCGCGCTCGAGACGCAGCCGCTTGAGCCAGGCGTAGGGGGTCATGCCGGTCTTTTTCTTGAACTGGCGCAGGAAGGCGAAGCGATCCAGCCCGAACAGGGAGGCCAGATCCTCCAGGCTGTGGTGCCCGTCCAGCTGGCCCAGCAGGTAGTCGCGCAGGAATCTTATCTGGGGATCCGCCAGGGCATGGCGCTCCGGTGCCAGGTGCAGCAGCTCGCCGAGCAGGGCCAGGAGCTGGCTTTCCGCCAGCAGGGCGTCGGGCTCGGGCTGATCCAGATACATGTGCAGCCGGGCGAAGCCCTGATAGAGGTCGGGGCGGCTCTGCAGCCCCTTGTCGAAGAAGGGTTCCGGCTTGTCTGGCAGCCAGCGGGCCAGTTGCTCGGGGGCGATGGCGAACACCCGCACCTCGTACCCTTCCGGCAGCAGGCTGAGGCCGTCGTGCATCTCGTCCGGGTTGACGGTGGAGAGCTGGCCGCGCACCAGGTTGTGGCTGCTGCCCTTGTGGATGAACTTCTGGCCGCCCTGCTGCACCAGACCAATGTGGTAGTCCAGGTGCACGTGGCGGCCATAGCTGAACTCCCTGTGATGGGAGTGGGAGAGTTCAACCCCCGGCAGCAGCCGGGATTGCCAGTAGTGGATGCGGGATTGGGGGGCGTTCATCCCCTATTGATAACCCGAAAGCCGCCCCTTGGCTTGTAGATTATTGCGCCGGCGTCTCAGCCAGCCTCCTGGCGCCGCTTGCCGCTGCGCAACCCGTCCAGGCTGAACAGCACAAGGGCGCTCCAGATGCAGCCGAAGGTGATCATCTTGTCCAGCGCCAGCGCCTCCCCGTAGAGGGTGACCGCCAGGATGAACATCAGGCTGGGGCCTATGTACTGGAAGAAGCCCAGGGTGGAGAGCTTGAGCCGGGTGGCGGCGGCGGTGAAGCAGAGCAGGGGCGCCGTGGTCACGACCCCGGCGGCGATCAGCAGCAGGTTCAGGTGCCAGTCGTTTTGCGTGAGGTGGCTGGTGGGGCTGTCGGCGAATCCCCACAGGTAGATGGCCGCCGGCGGCAGCATGATCATGGTCTCGATCAGCAGGCCGGTGAGGGCATCCAGGGCCAGCTTCTTGCGGATCAGGCCATAGATGGCGAAGCTCGAGGCCAGCACCAGGGCTATCCAGGGCAGGGAGCCGAAGGCGATGAGCTGGACGGCAACCCCTATCACCGCCAGTCCCACCGCCCACCACTGCAGGCGGCGCAGCTTCTCGCTCAGAAACACCATGCCGAGCAGCACGTTGAACAGCGGGTTGATGTAGTAGCCGAGGCTGGCATCCAGCATGTGACCGTTGTTGATGGCCCAGATGAACAGCAGCCAGTTGCCACCGACGGTGACCGAGGTGAAGGCCAGGGTGAGCAGCACTTTTGGCTGGCGCAACACCGCCTGCACCTTGTGCCACTGGCGGCCGAGCAGGGTCAGCACCATCAGCAGGACGCAGGACCAGATCATGCGGTGGGTCAGGATCTCGGCGGCCGGGACGGCGGAAATGGTCTTGAAGTAGATGGGCGCCAGGCCCCAAAGGGTATAGGCGCACAAGGCATAGATGATGCCCTGACGCTGGATCTGTTGCTGCATGCGTGAATGTTGCCTTATGGCTTGTTGGGGGTGATGGAGATCACAAGGCAATGAGTGTAACGAGTACCGTAGCGGGATCAAAGAACCATGTTTTAATGTGAATTATTTTGCTCAAAATAAACTGAAGGATCTCTTTTTGAGTAATATAATTCTCAAAATATAAAAGATGTCATAGTTTTGAGCAAAATAACTCACATGGCGAGGCGTGATGGAACTGACTATCCAGATTTATGGTGACAAGGGGTGGTGTGATGCAGCCCGTTTGCGGCTGAATGAGGGAGGGAAGCGCTCGGTCCGGCTCGCCTATGAGTTTGATTATGCCCTTGAACATCTGCATCAAACACAGGGATGGCACGCCTGTGCCTTGAGGTACCCCATTGAGCTGATGATCCCTCATGATGGTGGCTGGTTTCGTTTTCTCGATGACATTATGCCAGCGGGCAGTGCGCGCCGTTACTGGGTCAGGCAGCTCGACATCGGACATTTGGGTGAAGAGGGACAAGACCGTACCCTTCTGGCTCTCGGTACTATTGCTCCGATCGGAAACTTGCGCATCAAGGAGGCTGTAGAGAGAGTCGCGACTCAGATACCCGAGCAGAGCCGGGTCACACAACTGCGCTTCCCTGTGGCGATGGTATTGGAACGTGATACCGACTTTCTGGAATATGCCCAGCAGATGGGGGCCGCCAGCGGTGGTGCGACTGGGGCCGGTGGAGAGGCTCCCAAGCTGTTGTTGCGACAAAATCGCAATCAGGAGGTGTGGATAGACACTTTTCAGGATGACCCCTACTGCCTGGATGAGTTCTATCTGGTCAAGTTCCCGCGTAACAATCGCAGCGCCATTGACCAGGATATCCTCAGAGCTGAGTATCACTATTATCAAGAACTTAATGCTTTGGGGATCGATACGATACCGATTCATGGCATGCGTCTTGACGAAGGGAGCAAATACCCTTCGTTGTGGCTTCCCCGCTTTGATGTAGCGGTGCAGGAGCAAAAATTGGTTCGCTTCGGAGTGGAATCTGTCTATAGCGTGATGGACGCTGCCCCAGGCTCGGACCTTAACCATCTGGATATTCTCGATACCTTGCTGCCCATGCTGGAGGGGGAGGCCCGACAGCGTAACACTCGTTTCAACAGCGCTGCATTTGTGATCGAGTGGGTCAGACGCGACTTGCTCAACGTGGTCTTTGGAAATTCGGACAACCATGGCCGCAATACGGCATTGCTCAAGAGCGACGAGGGGATCTGGCTCGCGCCAGTCTACGACTTTGCCCCCATGAAAGCCGATCCAGAGGGGATCCGTCGCACGACACAGTGGGGGTTGGGGCTCGAAGAGGGAGGGCAGTTTGATTGGGTGGCCATTGCGCAACGCCTGTCACACAGGGTTGAGCCTGACATCTTGTTGGCATCGTTGACCGAGCTGGCACTAAGGCTCAAGGGGTTACCGGAACGCTTGGCTCGACGTGGAGTGCCCGTTTCCATCCTGAATATGCCGACATTCAATTTCAATACGCTCGATGAAAGACTGACGGTCTGGATTGAGCAGTGGGGGGCATGAGGATGAAGAAACTATCTATAGAGGAGCGTGAGGAGCTGCTGCGTGAACTGTTGGTCAAGTTGCATCGTGGCGTCATCCACGAAGGCGACTTGCTACGCAAGTTGCGCAAAGAGATGCTAGGGATGGATCAGGAGGGCTATGCCAGTCTCATTGGAATCAGTCGACGCACCTTGTCAGCAATCGAACGCAATACTGCCACTCCTTCAATGAAGACGGTCGATCAAGTATTCCGGCCATTTGGATTGAAGATGAGGCTGACACCATTGAACTTGGGTTTGCAAAAACAGATTGCCGAACAACTGGTTGATGATGAGTAGGAATGATCAACGTCCACGGCGGATCTTCTCTACATCCATGAGCAACCACAGCATGAGCGCGATGGCGGAGATCCAGGGACCCCAGGTCACATAGGCCTCACCCTGCCCCAGCATGAAGAAAAGCAGCGGCAGACCCACTACCAGAAACAGTACACTTCCCAGAAAAAACAGCATTTTTATCTTTATATTTAAGGGCTTGTCTATTTGATGATTATATCGATTGAGGCCGTTGAGGAAAGGGTAAAAATGAAAAAGGGGGATTTCTCCCCCTTTGTTGTCTGATCTCGTCATATTCGACGCTAATCGAGCTGGATCCAGGTGCTTTTCAGCTCGGTGTACTTCTCCAGGGCGTGCAGTGACTTGTCGCGGCCGTTGCCGGACTGCTTGAAGCCGCCGAACGGCATCGTCATGTCGCCCCCATCCCAGTTGTTGACGAAGACGGTGCCGGCGCGCAGGGCGCGGGAGCCCTTGACCGCCTTGTTGAGATCCGCCGTCCAGATCGCCGCCGCTAGGCCGTAGTCGGTGTCGTTGCCAAGGGCGATGGCCTCTTCGAGGGTGTCGAAACCGGTCACCGCCAGCACAGGGCCGAAGATCTCCTCGCGGAAGATGCGCATCTTTGGGATCACGTCGTCAAAGATGGTGGGCTCGATATAGAAGCCGCCACTCTCTGTGTGGGTGCGCTTGCCCCCCAGCCGCAGTCTGGCGCCCTCCTGCTGGCCGATGGCGATGTAGTTCAGCACCTGCTCCATCTGGATGCCGTCCACCATGGCGCCGATGCGGGTGGCGGGGTCCAGCGGGTTGGCGGCTATCCACTCGCGGGCATGGGCCAGCAGGCGCTCCATGAACTGCGGCTTGATGCTGTTTTGCACCAGCAGGCGGGAGGCGGCGGTGCACACCTCGCCCTGGTTGTAGAAGATGGCTCCCACGGCACTCCTGGCGGCGGCGTCCAGATCAGGCGCATCCGCCAGCACTATGTTGGGGCTCTTGCCGCCACACTCCATAAAGGCGCGCTTGAGGTTGGACTTGCCGGAGCACTGCACCAGATGCTTGCCGATCCTGGTGGAGCCGGTGAAGGTGATGCAGTCCACGTCCATGTGCATGGCCAGCGCCTCGCCCACTGTGTGGCCAAAGCCCGGCAGCACGTTGAAGACGCCGTCCGGGATGCCCGCCTCTTTCGCAAGGCCGGCGATGCGCAGGGCGGTGAGGGGGGATTTTTCGGACGGCTTGAGGATGACGGAGTTGCCGGTGGCCAGCGCCGGGCCCAGCTTCCAGCAGGCCATCACCAGGGGGAAGTTCCAGGGCACGATGGCGGCCACCACCCCGAGCGCCTCCCGGGTCACCAGGGCCAGGGCGGACTCTTCCACCGGGGCGACCTGATCGTAGATCTTGTCGATGGCCTCGGCGTTCCAGGCGATGCAGTTGGCGGCGGCCGGGGCGTCATAGCCCATGGCATCGCCGATGGGCTTGCCCATGTCCAGGGACTCCAGCAGGGCCAGCTCCACCTGGTTGAGGCGCATCAGTTCGGCGAAGCGCTGCATGACGAGCTTGCGCTGTTTCGGGGAGAGCCCGCTCCAGCGCTTGTCATCGAAGGCGGCGCGGGCGGCCTGCACCGCCAGTTCGGCGTCGGCGGCGTCGCAGGAGGCTACCTTGGTCAGCAGCTGGCCGTTGGCCGGGTTGATGCAATCGAAGGTGGCGCCGTTGACGGCATCCCGGTAGCTGCCGTCGATAAAGGCTTGCGAGGGCAGGGTCAGATGGGCGGCCTTGTGTTGCCACTGGGCCAGGGTCAGGTCACTCATGTTCACTCCTTGAACCGGCAAAAAACGTCTTCGCGTATCAATATGCTAAACATCCTGCCGCTTGTAAATCCATCTTGTAACAATTCATTAAACACTTGCCGCTCGGTGCCCGAGGAAAGGCCCCGATCTGCGGCGGACCTTACCCAGGCAGCAGGGCCGTTTCGTGGAGGGGCAAGCGGCCCTGACCACCCATGGGGATCAGAAGCTGGCCGGGGTGTTGGCCGAGATCAGCATGCACTCCTGCTCCCCCACGTTGCGGAAGCGGTGCGGGGTGCGGCTGTCGAAGTAGTAGCCATCCCCGGGGGCCAGCAGGTGTACCTGCTCGCCGACGGTGACCTCCACCTGTCCCCTGATGACGATGCCGCACTCTTCCCCCTCGTGGCTCAGCATGTCGTCGCCGGTGTCGGCCCCCGGGGGCAGTACCTCCTGCATCATGCCGATGGCGCGGTTGGCCCGGCTGTGGCCCACCAGTCGATAGCTGATGGGGTGGGTGCCGAGATCCGGCATGTCGTCCGCGCGGAAGATCACCTCGGAATCCATCTCCGTCTCATCGGTGAAGAAGCTGGCCAGCGACATGGGGATGCCTTCCAGCACCTTGCGCAGCGACGCGACCGAGGGGCTCACCTGATTTTTCTCGATCTGGGAGATAAAACCGTTGGTCACACCGGAGCGCTTGGCCAGCTCGCGCTGGGAGAGGGCCGCCTTGGTGCGAACCGCCTTGAGGCGGTGACCGATATCCATCGATAGACACTCCTTGACTGTTTACTATTATTAAAATTGTGTTAAATATCTTATACCACCCCTGGGGGGTGACACCAAGCAGGGCGATGAAAGGCCCTTTTTTATGGATTCAGGTGTTTAATTTAATAGGCATCAGCCAAGTGTTACTAAACGCCTTAAGGATGAGGTGACCATGAAACCGATTAGCGACATCAATACCCCTTCCGACATGTCCGCCTTCTGGATGCCCTTCACCGCCAACCAGCAGTTCAAGGCGGCGCCGCGCATCCTGAAGTCGGCAGAGGGGATGTATTATCACTCAGAGGATGGCCGCAAGATACTGGATGGCACCGCCGGGCTCTGGTGTTGCAACGCGGGCCATGGTCGGCGTGAGATTGCCGAGGCGGTCTCCCAGCAGATCTCCCACCTCGATTTTGCCCCCACATTCCAGATGGGCCACCCTCTGCCGTTCGAGCTGGCCAACCGGCTGGTGGAGATAGCCCCCAAGGGCTTCGGCCACGTCTTCTATACCAACTCCGGTTCGGAATCCGTCGACACTGCGCTCAAGATAGCGCTGGCCTGGCAGCGGGCCCGCGGTCAGGGCACCCGCACCCGGCTCATAGGTCGCGAGCGCGGCTACCACGGGGTCGGCTTCGGCGGCATCTCGGTGGGGGGCATTCCCGGCAACCGCAAGTGGTTTGGCTCCCTGCTTGGGGGGGTGGATCACCTGCCCCACACCCTCAACATTGGGAAAAATGCTTTTACCAAGGGGCTACCGGAGGAAGATCTCACCCTGGCCGACGAGCTGGAGAAGATCGTCTTCCTCCATGATGCCAGCAACATAGCGGCCGTCATCGTCGAGCCCATCGCCGGCAGCACCGGCGTCATCATGCCCCCCAAGGGCTACCTCAAGCGCCTTCGGGAGATCTGCACCAAACACGGCATCCTGCTGATCTTCGACGAGGTGATCACCGGCTTCGGTCGCCTGGGCTCCCCCTTTGCCGCCCAGGAGTTCGACGTCATCCCCGACCTCATCACCTGCGCCAAGGGGCTCACCAACGGCGCCATCCCCATGGGCGCCGTGCTGGTCCAGAACCACATCTATGACGACATGATGGCCGCCGGCAAGGGCGCCATCGAGCTGTTCCACGGCTACACCTACTCGGGTCACCCTGTGGCCGCCGCCGCGGGTCTGGCGACCCTGGAGATCTACCGCAGCGAGAACCTGCTCCATCGCGCCGCCGATCTGGCGGGCTACTGGGAGGAGGCGGCCCATTCGTTGAAGGGCTGCAAGCATGTGAAGGATGTGCGCAACTACGGCCTGGTGGCGGGCATAGAGCTCGAATCCATGCCGGACGCGCCGGGCAAGCGCGCCTACGAGGTGTTCGTGCGCTGCTTCGAGAAGGGGGCGCTGATCCGGGTGACCGGCGACATCATAGCCCTGTCGCCACCCCTCATCATCGAGCGCAGCGAGATTGACGACCTCTTCACCCTGCTGCAGGACGTGTTGCAGACCCAGGAATAACGTTTCACCCGATTGCATGGCGCCCGCCGGGCGCCCTCTTCCTGTGCCTGATGCCCACGGCCGCGCGCAAGGATGACGCGAATGACCCATCACGGAGGATTTATGAGTTACAGGATCGACAACTTCATCGACGGCGAAACCACAGAGAGTCGCAGCGAGCGTTTCGGCGCCATCTTCGATCCGGCCACCGGCCAGCAGCAGGGCACTGTGGCCCTCTCCACCGCCGCCGAGTGTCTCGATGCCATCGCCAGCGCCGAGCGCGCCTTCGCCGACTGGTCCCAGACCCCGCCGCTGGTGCGGGCACGGGTGATGTTCCGCTTCAAGGAGCTGATGGAGCAGCACAGGGACGAGCTGGCCCGCCTCATCAGCCGCGAGCACGGCAAGGTGTTCTCCGACGCCCAGGGGGAGCTGACCCGGGGGCTGGAGGTGGTGGAGTTTGCCTGCGGCATTCCCCATCTGCTCAAGGGGGAGCACTCCCTCAACGTGGGCCGGGGGGTGGACAGCCACTCCATGATGCAGCCGGTGGGGGTCTGCGCCGGCATCACGCCGTTCAACTTCCCGGCCATGGTGCCGCTGTGGATGTTCCCGGTGGCGCTGGCCTGCGGCAACAGCTTCATCCTCAAGCCGTCCGAGAAGGATCCCTCGCTGGCCCTGCGCATGGCCGAGCTGCTCAAGCAGGCCGGTCTGCCGGACGGGGTGCTGAACGTGGTCAACGGCGACAAGGAGGTGGTGGACGTGCTGCTGACCGATCCGCGTGTACAGGCGGTCTCCTTCGTCGGCTCCACTCCCATAGCCCAGTACATCTATGCCACCGCCTCGGCCCACGGCAAGCGGGTACAGGCCCTGGGCGGCGCCAAGAACCACATGCTGGTGATGCCGGATGCGGATCTCGATCAAGCGGTCTCCGCCCTGATGGGGGCGGCCTACGGCGCGGCCGGTGAGCGCTGCATGGCGATCTCGGTGGCCCTGGTGGTCGGCGATGCCACCGCCGATGCCCTGGTCGCGAAACTCTCGCCCCTGGTGGCGGCCCTGCGGGTCGGACCCGGCCTCGGCCAGAGCCCGGAGAACGAGATGGGCCCCCTCATCAGTCGCGAGCACCTGGCCAAGGTGCGCGGCTACGTGGATCAGGGGGTGACAGAGGGGGCCGAACTGGTGGTCGATGGTCGCGGTGTCAGCCACGGTGAGGGCTACTTTATCGGCGGCAGCCTGTTCGACCGGGTCGGCCCCGAGATGCGTATCTACCGGGAGGAGATCTTCGGCCCCGTGCTCGCCATAGTGCGGGCGCCGGACTACGAGACGGCGCTGCGCCTCATCAACGAACACGAGTACGGCAACGGCACCGCCATCTTTACCTGCGACGGGGATACCGCAAGGGACTTCACCACGCGGGTTCAGGTCGGTATGGTAGGGGTGAACGTACCCATCCCTGTGCCCATGGCGTTTCACAGCTTCGGTGGCTGGAAGCTATCCATCTTCGGGCCGCTCAACATGCACGGGCCGGACGGGGTGCGCTTCTATACCCGGATGAAGACGGTGACTGCCCGCTGGCCCCAGAGCCTGCGGGCCGGCGCCGAGTTCTCCATGCCGACCATGAAATGATCAACATGCAGCAGCTAGCCCTGGCATGGCCCGGCGGAAGGAGTCCGCCGGCGTGTCCCGCTATCCCTGTGAAGGAGTGACAGATGCGACTGGGAATTCTCGATTGTGACCGGCTGGACCCCGACTTGGTTGGGAGTTTCGGCCCCGTTTACTCCGAGATGTTTATCAAGGGATTCCGGGCGCTGGCCCCGGCGTTGGAATACAGGGTCTGGTCGGCGCTCGACGGCGAGCTGCCGAGCGACTTGAACGAATGCGATGCCTGGCTCATCACCGGCTCGCGCCACGATGCCTACAGCGACATCCCCTGGATCCTGGCGCTGCGCGACTGGATCCGGCGGGCCCACGATGCCAACGTCAAGCTGGCCGGCATCTGCTTCGGTCATCAGGTGATCGCCCAGGCGCTGGGGGGAGAGGTGGTGAAGTCCACCAAGGGCTGGGGGCTGGGGGTCTCGGTTCACCTCATGCAGGAGGCGAAACCCTGGATGCAGCCGGGGCTCGAGACCATACGGATCCTGGCCAGTCACCAGGATCAGGTGGAGCAGCTGCCACCGGGGGCGACCCTGCTGGCGGGCAACGACTTCTGCCCGAACTTCATGTTCCTGCAGGGGGATCACATAGTCGCCATCCAGGGTCATCCGGAGTTTTCGGTGGAGTACAACCGGGCACTGATAGAGCGGCGGCGAGATCGGTTGCCCGACGAACACTACCAGAGCAGCCTCTCCTCCCTGGAGGGAGAAGTGGACTCGGCCACCATGATGCAGTGGCTGCTGCAGTTCCTCGGCATGCTGCCGGTCGGGCCTGCCGTGCGCTGAGCGTCCGTTTGTCATATCCACCCTGCAGATGCTAGATTTTGTAGCAAAATGAAGGATCAAGCGGTGATATGCCGAGCTCGGATGGTACACTGGCCGCCATTTGTGGCGGCCTTGTCCATCTGACGACAGCCGCGCCAGCCTGTGAGGGTGCAACCTTGAAACTACAGCAGTTGAAGTATCTGATCGCGGTGCGGGACCACAATCTCAACGTCTCCGTCGCTTCCGATGCGCTCTATACCAGCCAGCCTGGGGTGAGCAAGCAGATCGGCTTGCTGGAGAGCGAGCTGGGGGTGCGCATCTTCGAGCGTCGCGGCAAGCACCTGCACAGGATCACCCCTGTGGGGGAGGAGATCATCAAGTGCGCCGAGGCCATGCTCAACATAGAGAGCAAGATCAAGGCCATCTCCCGGGAGTATCTGGACCCGACGGTGGGCACCCTCAACATCCACACCACCCACACCATAGCCCGCTACCTGCTGCCGAAAAGCGTCACCTATTTCACCAAGAAGTACCCCAAGATCTCGTTCCACCTGCACCCCGTGATGTCGGCCACCAAGGAGCAGATCAGCAAGGGTTACTCGGATTTTTCCATCGTGGCCCACGAGATAGGCTTCGACAAGGAGCTGATCGCGCTGCCCGCCTATCTCTGGACCCTGTCGCTGGTGGTGCCCCAGGATCACCCCCTGGCCAAGGTGAAGAAACCGACCCTGGAGCAGCTCTGCCAGTACCCCATCCTCAGCTACGAGAGTGGCGCCACCGGGCGTCAGGTACAGGACAGGGTGTTCCAGGCGGCCGGCCTCAGCCCCAACTACTACATGACGGTGATGGATGCGGGGGTCATCAAGCGCTACGTGGAGCTGGGCTTTGGCATCGGCATCATCTCGTCGCTGGTGGCCAACGACACCGATGCCCCCGGCCTGGTGGCCATCAATCTGGAGCACCTGTTCGAGCCCTGCCCGGCCCAGCTCTGCTTCAGCAAGAGCATCCTCTTGCAGAACTATATGTATGACTTCATCAGCTCCTTCTCCCCCCATCTCACCAAGGAGATGATCCAGAACGTGATGCAGCAGCCGACCCAGGCGCGCATCGACGAACTGCTGGTCGGTGTGGAGCTGCCCGTCTACTGAGTCGTCTTCCGTGACAGATCCGGTGCCGCTGGGTGCCGGATCCTGCCCGCCCTGCCGAGGTCCCCATGTCCCGCATCCTGCTGCTTGCCAATCTCAACTGTGATCATGTGCTCTCCCTGGCCGAACCCCTGGTGGCCGGGGCGCGCCTGCAATACGTGGATCAGGGACGCAGGCTCGGCGGCGGCGCCGCCAACACCGGCATAGGGCTGGTGTGGGCGGGGCACGAGGTCATCATCGCCTCCCGCATCGGGCTGGACGAGACCGGCGACTGGCTGCTGGAGCAGGCGGCGGGCCATGGGCTGGACTGCTCCCACGTGGAGCGCTTCGGCGGCGAGACGGGGGAGCTGCTGGTGCTGGTGGACTCCACCGGGGAGCGCACCATTCTGAGGCGGCCGCGTCGCCCGGATCTGCCCGGCGACCTGCCGCTGGAGGGGGTGGACTGCCTCTATGTGAACTACCCCGGCACCGCCATCATCGGCTACATGCGCCAGATGCTGGGCAAGAGTTTCGTGGTGGCCCAGTATCCCAAGGGCGGGCAGGCTCGCCGCCCCTGCCACGTGCTGGTAGCCTCCCGCGCCGATCTCGCCGAGGTGGACGACCCCTGGCAGCATGCCCGCCAACTCGCAGGGGATCAGCTCGAATGGCTGGTGCTGACCGAGGGCAAGGCGGGGGCCGTGGCCATCCACGGCGAGGAGCAGGTGCGGGTGGCGGCGCGGCCTGTGTCCGTGGTCGACACCACGGGGGCGGGGGATGCCTTCGCCGGCGGCCTTATCCACGGTCTGGCCCGCGGCATGGCGATGAGGGATGCCCTGCAGTGTGCGGTGGACTGGGGCGCCTTCGCGGTCGCCTCCGAGAGCTCCATCCCCTCCCAGGCCCTGAAAACCTGGCTGAAGCATCCCCACTGACAGCCGCGAACCGGCCCGCTCGCCGGCCTGTGGCCCCGTACCTGCCGATGGAATTTAGCCGCCGGAAATGGCCAAAACCCCGCCCCGAGCCGGCAAGTTTGCGATCAATCAAAGAAAGTGTCGATTTATGTACATCTTCGTCGACACCCGCCAGAGCTGCTCTTAACCTTGTCACTCCACGACCCGGCTGAAGACGCGACACCTGTGCGGGCGCACGTGCAGTCTCACCTCTCTGGCCACTGGCTGTCGTCCTGATTTCTGGCTTGTAGTAAGAGGCAAGTGCGACCATGCAACTCACACGATTTACCGACTATGCCCTGCGTACCCTGACCTTTCTGGCCATCCAGCCCGGTGATCGCCTGTCGACCATCACGGAAGTGGCCGACACCTTCGCCATCTCCCGCAACCACGTGGTCAAGATAGTGCATCAGCTCGGCATCAAGGGGTACATCGAAACGGTACGTGGCAAGCATGGCGGCATCCGTCTCGGCCGCTCCGCCGTCTCCATCAACCTGCGCGACGTGGTGATGGACATGGAACACGTGCTCTGCCCGGTGGACTGCAAGCGCGAGAACTGCCGCCTCTCCGGCGGTTGCCGCATCCAGGGCATACTGCGCCGCGCCATGAACGCCTTCCTCGAGGTGCTGGGGGAATACACCCTGGCGGATGCGGTGCGGGATCCGACCCGGCTGTGCCACCTGCTGGGGATAGAGCAGGACAATATCCTGACCATGGCCTGAGGGTCAGGTGAAAGGGCCCCGAGGGCCCTTTTTGCTGTCTGGCATGCATGCTGGGGACGGATCTGGGGGCGTCGGGATGCCGGAGCCGTCAGAGCTGGGGGATCAGGGTGATGGCGCCGTGCAGGCAGGCGAGGCCACAGGCACCGCAACCGTCGCAGGCCGCCATGTTGACGCTCACCCCCTCGCTGCTGGCCTTGATCGCCTGCTGGGGGCAGGCATCCTCGCACAGCAGGCAGTAGAACCCCTGACGGGCCTGACAGCTCGCCTCTATCCTGACCCGGGTCTGTACCTGACGGCCGAGCCTCAGATCCAGCGCCCCGGTGGGACAGGCTCTGGCGCAGCTGCCACAGTAGCTGCACTGGCCGCAGGCGAGATCCAGCACTGGGGTGCCGGCGATGGGGGTGCCGACATATTCGGGCTGGTCGGCGGGTTTGAGCAGGCTGTTGGGGCAGGCCTTGAAGCAGTCGCCGCAGCGGCGGCACAGGGCGAGGAATTGCGACTCTTCGATGGCCCAGGGCGGGCGCGCCTCGTGGCAAACCATGTCCGGTTTGCGGGTGCCCCCCAGTGCGTGTGTCAGCCAGCGACAGAAAAAATGAGTCATGCCCACCCCTATACCTATTAGGGGTTAATTTTATCCAGTTTTCCGTCGGCAAGCCAGAGAATAGCGCCGGCCAGGATCGCAAGCCGGGTTGCCCTTGTGTAAGCTAGGCGGGTCTTTTTGCGGGATCTGATGAACTCATGTGGTTATTTCTGTGGCGTGCTTCTCTGCTGTATATCTTCCCCCTGCTGATGTGGGCCTACTGCCACATCAAGGAGATCGAGTTCACCGAGCTCGACACCGGGGTCAACAGTCACAAGTGGGTGGTGCTGGCCGCCTACCTCATCTATGTCCTGTTCTGGTTGCTGCTCAACCGTTACCTCGAACTCTTCCTGCGCCAGCGGAGTCGCCGATGACAGGGTTGTCTGCACGAGTTGATCTCCAGCGCTTCCTGCGTCGGCGGAGTCGGCGATGATCCCGATGACGACCTGGCTGCCTGCCGTGCTGGCCGGTCTGCTGGCCCTGCTCCTCGGCTGGCTGGCGGGGCGTCGCACGGCCCGTGAGGAGGCACTGCTCATTGAGGAGCGCCATCAGGCGTTGCAGGACAGGTTCGACGAGCTGCAGGACGAGAAGATGCTGGGCCAGCAGAAGCTGGAGCAGCAGCAGGCCCTGTTGCTCAAGCTCACCGCCCGCCTCAAGGATGCCGAAGCCACCCTGCGCAGCGAGCGCATCGCCAGCGCCGAGAAGCTGCAACTGCAACAGCAGGCGGAGGCTCGCCTCAGCCAGCAGTTCGAAAACCTCGCCAACCGTATCTTCGAACAAAACTCAGGTAACTTCCGCGAACTGAACCAGAACAGCCTGGATCTGCTGCTGACACCCCTGAAGGAGCAGCTCGAGGGCTTTCGTCGCCAGGTGGGGGAGACCCACGCCCAGGAGACGGCCCAGCGCCACAGCCTCAGGTTCGAGCTGGAGCGCCTCGCCGAGCTCAATGCCCGCATGACCGAAGAGGCCGCGGCCCTGACCCGGGCCCTCAAGGGGGACAGCAAGCAGCAGGGCAACTGGGGGGAGGTGGTGCTGGCCCGCATCCTCTCCGAGTGCGGCCTGCGCGAAGGCCACGAGTACCACACCCAGGTCAATATCGAGGTGGACAAGGGCAAGCGCTATCAGCCCGACGTCATCGTCCACCTGCCCCAGGACAAGGACATCATCATAGACGCCAAGGTGTCGCTGACCGCCTACGAACGCTGGTACAACGCGGGGGACGAACTGGAGAGGGCGGTGGCGCTCAAGGAGCATGTCGCCTCGGTGCGCAACCACATCCGCGAGCTGGGCCGCAAGGATTACCAGCAGCTGCCCGGGGTGCGCACCCTGGATTACGTGCTGATGTTCGTGGCGGTGGAGCCTGCCTTCCTCACCGCCCTGGAGGCCGACCCCTCCCTGGTGCGTTACGGGCTGGATCACAACATTCTGCTGGTGAGCCCCACCAACTTGATGGTGGCACTGCGCACCATAGAGAACCTGTGGCGCTACGAGCGGCAGAACCAGAACTCGCGCCAGATAGCGGAGCGGGCCGGTCGCCTCTACGAGAAGCTGCGGCTGTTCGTGGAGGAGATGCAGCAGATGGGGGGCAGCCTGCACAAGGCGCAGGAGAGCTACGACAAGGCGATGGGGCGACTGGTCAACGGCCGTGGCAACCTGATCGCCCAGGCCGAGCGTTTTCGCGAGCTGGGGGTCGAGGTCACCAAGCCCCTGCCGGAGCCCCTGGTCAACCGCGCGCTGGAGCGGGAAGACTCCGCCGACTGACGCAACGGCGACGGTCGAACTCAGACAAAAAGGGCAGCCCGCGGGCTGCCCTTTTTGTCATGGTGATCCGCCACGCCGGCCTCATTGCCGCCAGAACGAGGGGAAGCAGATCACCGCCACCGTCAGGATCTCGAGCCGCCCCAGCAGCATGCCGAACGACAGTATCCACTTGGCCGAGTCCGGCAGGCTGGCGAAGTTGGTGCTGGGCCCGATGACGGGGCCCATGCCCGGGCCCACGTTGGCCACCGCGGTGATGGAGCCCGAGATGGCTGTCAGGGGATCCAGGCCGATGGCGGCAAGCAGGGCGGCGATCAGCAATATGACGGCGAAGTAGACCAGCACGAAGGAGATCAGGGAGCGGATGATGGCGTCGTTCACCGGACGGCCATTGTACTTCTGGGGGAAGACGCCGGAGGGGTGCATCAGCTGGCGCATCTGCTTCTTGAACAGGGCGAAGGCCACCTGCACCCGGAAGATCTTGAGACCGCCCGAGGTGGAGCCGGAGCAGGCGCCGAGCGCCAGCAGGATCATGAAGATGATACTGGTGAGCGGGCCCCAGGTACCGAAGTCGCCGAGGCCATAGCCTGTGGTGGTAACCACCGAGACAATATTGAAACTACTGATGCGCAGGGCATCCATAAAGCCGTAGATGTCCCTGAACCACAGATAGAAGGTGACGATGAGGGTCACCCAGACCACCAGCCAGAAGAAGCCCTGTACCTGGGCATCCTTGAGCAGGCTGTTGTCACGGCGCGATAGCGCCTGCACATAGAGCAGGAAGGGCAGGCCGCCGAGGAACATGAAGAGGGTGCCGATCCAGTGCGCCTCGTTGGAGAAGTGGGACATGGATTGGTCCGAAGTGGAGTAGCCCCCGGTGCTGAGGGTCGTCATGGCGTGGTTGACCGCCTCGAACAGCGTCATGCCGCTCACCCAGTAGGCGAGGAAGCAGAGCATGGAGAGCACCAGATAGACCACCACTATGTTGTTGGCCACCGTCTTGGCGCGGGGCGCGCTCTTGTCCGACCAATCCGAACTCTCGGTCTGGAACAGTTTCATGCCGCCGACGTTGAGGTAGGGCAGCACGGCCACCGCCATCACGATGAAGCCCACGCCCCCGAGCCACTGCAGGATGGAGCGCCACAGCAAGATGCTGTGGGCCATGCCGTCGAGCCCCGACAGCACTGTGGATCCCGTGGTGGTGACCCCTGACATTGTCTCGAAGTAGGCGTCGGCAAAGCCGATATGGGTGATGAAGACGAAGGGCAGGGCGCCGAAGATGCAGGCCACCACCCAGACCGAGGTGGTGAGCAGGAACATCTCCCTTACCCCGAGGTGAAACTCGGCCTTGCGCCCGTAGTGCAGGCAGAGCAGGGCGGCGCCGTGGGTGATGAGCACGGACTTGAGAAACTCGACGAAACCCTCGGAGCCGGTGAGCAGCGCCAGCAGGGTGGGCAGCCACATGAAGAGGGCCAGCTTGGAGAGCACCAGCCCGAGGGTGAAGACGATGGGACGCAGCTTGATCATGCAAGATAACCTGGTCGTTGATTGAAAAAAGACCCGGACCTTCCCTCTGGGAAGTGTCCGGGTCTGAATGTCGCAGCCTGTTGCATGGAGTGCTTACAGGAAGAAAGGGCTGGGCTGGAACAGGCGTTCCACTTCCGGGATGTACTTCTTGTCCACCAGGAACATCACCACATGGTCATCCTGCTGGATCTGGGTGCGATCGTGGGCGATCAGCACCTCATCCCCCCGGACCACGGCGCCGATCGTGGTGCCCGGCGGCAGTTTGAGCTCGCCCACCGTCTTGCCCACCACCTTGGAGGTGTTCTCGTCACCGTGGGCGATGGCCTCGATGGCTTCGGCGGCGCCGCGGCGCAGGCTGTAGACGTTGGCGATGTCGGCACGGCGCACATGGGTCAGCAGGGCCGAGATGGTGGCCTGCTGGGGCGAGATGGCGATGTCGATGGAGCCGCCTTGCACCAGATCCACATAGGCCCCGCGCTGGATCAGCACCATTGTCTTCTTGGCACCCATCTTCTTGGCGAGCAGGGCCGACATGATGTTGGCCTCGTCCTCGTTGGTCACCGCGATGAAGACGTCGATCTGATCGATGTGCTCCTCCGCCAGCAGCTCCTGATCCGCCGCGTCGCCGCAGAAGACTATGGTGTGTTCCAGGTTCTCCGAGAGCTGCTCCGCCCGCTTCTGGTTGCGCTCGATGAGCTTGACGCTGTAGCGCTTCTCCAGCTGGCGGGCTAGGCCGGCACCTATGTTGCCGCCCCCGACTATCATGATGCGGCGATAGGGGCTCTCTAGGCGTTGCAGCTCCGACATCACGGCCCGGATGTGGCCGGCGGCGGCGACGAAGAACACCTCGTCATCCGCCTCTATGATGGTGGTGCCTTGCGGGCGGATGGAGCGACCCTGGCGGAAGATGGCGGCTACCCGGGTCTCGATGTTCGGCATGTGATCCCGCAGGGTGGAGAGGGCATTGCCCACCAGGGGGCCACCGTAGTAGGCCTTGACCGCCACTAGGCCCACCTTACCGCCTGCAAAATCAACCACCTGCAGTGCACCCGGATACTCGATGAGACGACGCACATAGTCGGTCACCAGCTGTTCGGGGGCGATCAGGTGATCCACAGGCACGGATTCCGGCAGGAACAGGCGATCCCGCTCCACCAGATAGGCGGGGGAGCGGATCCGCGCCACCTTGTTCGGGGTGTTGAACAGGGAGTAGGCCACCTGACAGGCGATCATGTTGGTCTCGTCACTGTTGGTGACCGCGACCAGCATGTCCGCATCCTGGGCCCCCGCCTCCCGCAGCACCCTGGGGTGGGCGCCGTGGCCGTTCACCACCCGCAGGTCGAACTTGTCCTGCAGCTCCCGCAGGCGGTCGCTGTCGGTGTCGACTATGGTGATGTCGTTGTTCTCGCCGGCGAGGTTTTCCGCCAGGGTGCCACCCACCTGACCCGCACCCAGAATGATGATTTTCATATGGACATCTTACTCAAGATTGTTGCTTCGAAACGAGGCAAGCCAGCCTGTCGCCCGGACTCGGCATCCGGCTGCACGGCCTACAGCTTGATCAGCTTGGCATAATAGAAGCCGTCCATCTCCGCCTCGCCGGGCAGGAACTGACGACCCGGGCAATCCGGGTTGTCCTGCTGGTGCAGCGGCACCAGACGGGCATCCTTGGTGTCAGCCAGGAAGGCGCGGATCTGGTCACGGTTCTCTTCCGGCAGCACCGAGCAGGTGGCATAGAGCAGGGTGCCGCCGCTCTTCAGCTTCGCCCAGAGGGCATTGAGAATGCGGCGCTGCAGCTCGGCCAGTTCGCGGATGTCCTGATCCCGGCGCAGCCACTTGATGTCCGGATGGCGGCGGATGACGCCGGTGGCTGAGCAGGGGGCATCCAGCAGGATGCGGTCGAACTGGCCCTCTGGCCACCACAGATCCGGGGTGCTGGCATCCCCGTGGATCACCCGGGCGGTGAGGCCGATGCGATCCAGGTTCTCCTGCACCCGGGTGAGGCGGTTCTCGTCGGCATCCACGGCCACCACACCGGCGAGGGCGGGCTGCAGCTCCAGCAGGTGAGCCGTCTTGCCGCCGGGGGCGGCGCAGGCGTCCAGCACCCAGTCACCCGGCTGGGGATCGAGCAGGCGTGCGGCCTGCTGGGCGGCACCGTCCTGCACCGAGCAGTCACCGGTTTCGAAGCCGGGCAGCTTGGTCACATCGCAAGGGCGTTCCAGCAGGATGCAGTCCTCACCCTCTTCGCCGGCCACCGCATTGATGCCCACTTCGGCCATGCGGGCCAGCATCTGCTCGCGGCTCTGGCGCTGGCTGTTGTTGCGGATCCACATGGGGGGGCGCTGGTTGTTGGCCTCCATGATGAACTCCCAATCTTCGGGATAGGCCTGACGCAGACGCTTGGTGAGCCACTCGGGGTGACCGAGGCGGATGCTGGGCACCCGGTCGATGCGCAGCAGTATGACTTCGGCGCTGCGCTGGAAGTTGCGCAGCACACCGTTGATGAGGCCGCGCAGTGAGGTGCCCTTGAGCAGCTTGACGGCATTGACGGTCTCGGCCACGGCGGCATGAGCCGGAATGCGGGTGTAGATGAGCTGATAGAGACCGACCAGGATCAGATAGTGGAAGATGCGGCTCTTGTTCTTGAGCGGCTTGTCCATCATCTCGCTCACCGCCGCGTCGAGACGGGGCAACCAGCGCAGGGTGCCGTAGCAGAGTTCTTGCAGGAGGGCGCGATCGCGAGGCGCCACCTTCTCCTGGGCAGCAGGCAGAACAGCGGAGAGGGATTGGCCCTGATCCAGCACCTGTTGAATAACGAGAGCGGCCTGTGCACGTGTTTTCATAGAGTTACCTTAGATGCGCAAGTCGGGGCCTGGGCCCCGCTTGTGTCAATTCAATCCAGTTCAATGCAATTGCGTGCCGGGTTCAAACCAGTCGCGGCGAGAGTTGAGCAGATCCGGGACGGACATGGCCTTCTTGCCGGGCGGTTGCAGGGTCAGCAGACGCAGCACCCCCTTGCCGGTGGCGACGTCGATCCCCTGCTTGTCGGCCTTGAGCAGGGTACCGGCGCTCTGGCCATGGTCGCTGTCGATGACCTCGGCCTGCCACACCTTGATGGTCTGCTCCGCGACTTCGAACCAGCTGATGGGCCAGGGATTGAAGGCACGGATGCAGCGCTCGATGGCGACGGCCTCCATGGACCAGTCGATGCGCGCCTCTTCCTTGGAGAGCTTCTGGGCATAGTTGGCCAGCGCATCGTCCTGCACCTCGGCAGCTGTGTCACCGGCGGCCATGGCATCAAGGGTGTCGACCAGCGCCTGCGGGCCCAGCTCGGCCAGCTTGTCGTAGAGGCTGGCGGAGGTCTCATCACTGGCGATGGGGCAGCTCACCTTGCGGATCATGGCACCGGTATCCAGCCCCACATCCATCTGCATGATGGTGACGCCGGTTTCGCTATCACCGGCCCAGATGGCGCGTTGGATGGGGGCGGCACCGCGCCAGCGTGGCAGCAGGGAGCCGTGCACGTTGAGGCAGCCAAGCCGCGGGGTGTCGAGCACCGCCTTGGGCAGGATCAGGCCATAGGCCACCACCACCATGAGATCGGCGCCAAGGGCGGCCAGCTCGGCCTGGGCCTCTTCATTGCGCAGGGACGCCGGCTGATAGACCGGCAGATCGTGGGCCAGGGCCAGCTCCTTGACCGGGCTGGCGGTCAGTTTCTGACCACGGCCCGCGGGCTTGTCGGGCTGGGTGTAAACGGCGACGACCTCATGGTCGGAAGACAACAACGCCGCCAGGTGACGGGCGGCGAAGTCGGGGGTACCGGCAAAAATCAGTTTCAGCTTGTTCAATGGGGCAGATCCTCAGAGGACTTTGCGATCTTCGCGGGCCATCTTTTCCAGCTTCTGACGGATGCGCTGGCGCTTGAGCGGGGACAAGTAATCCACAAACAGCTTGCCCACCAGATGATCCATCTCATGCTGTATGCAGATAGCGAGCAGATCGTCCGCTTCCAGCTCGAATGGCTTGCCGTGGCGATCCAGCGCCCGGACCTTGACCCACTCGGCGCGCGGCACCAGGGCGCGGCTGCCGGGGACCGAGAGGCAACCCTCTTCGATACCGGTGCTGCCTGACTGCTCCAGGATCTCCGGGTTGATCAGCACCAGCTGATCTTCACGGTCTTCAGAGACGTCGATGACGATGATGCGCTGATGAATGTCGACCTGAGTCGCGGCCAGGCCTATGCCTTCCTCCGCATACATGGTTTCGAACATATCATCTACAATCTGTTGTAACTCGGGTGTAATGGTCTCGACAGGGGCTGCGACTGTGCGCAGGCGCTCATCGGGGAAACGCAATACATCTAGAATGGCCATAGTTTTTTCTTTAGTTTCATGTAAACGCAGTCAATATTGACGTAATTCTAGTCATTTACGTCGACAAAAAACAGCAACACTTTGCGTGCAGAAGTAACAGGGAGTGTTATGCATCTGAAGCAAATCATCCTCGCCTGTCTGGCGACAGCCCTGGCCAATGGTGCCATGGCACAGCAGTTGACGCTGAAATCCGGCTATCCCGAGAGTTATGTGGTGCAGAAGGGGGATACCCTCTGGGATATCTCGGGCCAGTATCTGGCCGAACCCTGGCTCTGGCCACGTCTCTGGAACATCAATCCCCAGATTGCCAATCCACACTGGATTTACCCAGGCGACGTGCTGCAACTGAGCTGGGTCAATGGCGAGCCGCGTCTGGGCAAGGCCAGCCAGGGCGGCAAGCAGGTTATTCACCTGTCTCCCAAGAATCGCTACGAGAACAAGGCCAATCCCATTCCGACCCTGCCCCTCAGCGAGATAGTGCCCTTCCTGCAAACCGATCACATTCTGGCCGACAGCCAGCAGAGCAAGGATCTGCCCTATGTGCTTGGCAATAACGACAAGCATATCGGCATGCTGGAGGGGGACACCCTCTACGTACATGGGGCGCTGAATCCGGGTCAGAGTTACGGCCTCTATCGCCCCGGGGTGACTTACAAGGACAAGCTGACCGGTGAGCAGCTCGGCCAGGAGGCGATTTTTGTCGGCACTGTGCGGGCGGAGGATCGCCAGGCCAACGACAGCACCAGAGTCACGCTGACGCACAGCAGGCGCGAGGTGTATCAGGGAGACAAGGTCATCCCGTTGCCACCGCAGGAGAGCCTCTCTGCCGTCTTCATGCCAAAGGCGGCGCCAGTGATTTCCCCCGGTTATGTGATAGAGCTGCCGAGCAAGGTGCGCGGAGGAGGCAAGTTCGACGTTGTCCTCATCAACAAGGGGCTGCGGGATCAGATTGCGCCAGGCGATGTGCTCGAGATTTTGCGTCCGGGAGCCGAGATGGTGGAAAAGAATGGCAAGGTCTCGTATCGGGAATATGCTTCCGTCTATGACAAGGCATTCCACTCTGCTGGCAAGTCGTCCCTGCCCGCCGAAGCGGTTGCCAGGGTCATGCTGTTCAAGGTGTATGACAAGCTGAGTTATGGCCTCATCCTGCAGAGCCAGGACCTGGTCAGCTCGGGTTATCAGGTCAGTAACTTCTGACGTGTCACTTCCACTCGGGCGGCTGTCGCTGTGGCTGACGCTGGATGCGGTGACCGGCATAGGCCCGGTCACCGCCGCCCGCCTGCTGGCCCATTTTGGTGGCGACATCACCGCTCTGTTTGACTCAGACGATGGCACCCTGCGATCGCTTGGTCTGCAGAGCGCCCAAATTCAGCAGATGAGATGGTCCCTGCCGGTTGTAGATCAGGGGCTGAACTGGGTCGAAGCGCCTGGCAATCACCTCCTTTGTCTCGATGACCCCGCCTATCCTGCCTTGCTTAAAGAGATCCCCGCTGCCCCCTTGCTGCTCTATTGCCGCGGGGATCTCGCTGCCCTTTCCCTGCCACAGCTGGCGATGGTGGGAACTCGTCACCCCACCTATGCAGGCAAGGACAACGCCGCCCGTTTGTGTGCCGAGCTGGTGGAGAGCGGCCTGGCGATCACCTCCGGATTGGCGCTGGGCATTGATGGCATCTGTCACCAGCACGCCTTGGCATCGGGCGGTGTGACGCTGGCGGTGCTGGGCTCCGGGCTTGACTGCCTCTATCCAAAGCGCCATCAGGGCCTGGCGATGCAGATCCTCGAGTACGGCGGCCTGCTTGTCTCCGAGCTGGCGCCGGACCAGGGACCGCTGGCGGAACATTTCCCTCGCCGCAATCGCATCATCAGTGGCCTGTCACTGGGCACCCTGGTGGTGGAAGCGGCCGAGCAGAGCGGCTCACTCATCACGGCCCGCTACGCGCTGGAGCAGGGCCGCGAGGTCTTTGCCGTACCGGGCGCACCGCAAAATACCCAGGCCGCTGGGTGCAATCGCCTGCTTCAGCAAGGGGCCAAGCTGGTATTGAATGCGGCAGATGTCATGGAAGAGCTGCCTGCCCTTGTGCCGTTTAAGGGGCCGGCGAACCCTTCTCCCGAGCCATTGCATAATAGCAAATTGCCTTATGCCGATTTGTTGGATAACGTAGATTATGAGACCACGAGCGTGGATACCGTTGCCGAGCGGGCCCAGCTTCCTGTCGAAGTGGTATTGGGCAGGTTGGTAGAGCTGGAGCTGGCCGGTGCAGTGATGGCGGTAGCCGGTGGATACGTCAGAGCGAGGAGGGCGAATCATGTTTGATGTATTGATGTACCTTTTCGAGACCTACATCCACAGCGATGCAGATGTGATGGTCGAGCAGGATGAACTCACCGACGAACTTAGCCGGGCCGGTTTCAATCAGGACGAGATTGAGAAGGCGCTCAACTGGCTGGAACGACTGGCCAATCTGCATGACAGCGAGCGGGAGGTGTATGTCACCGCCAGCGCGCAAGGTTCGATGCGGATCTACGCCCCGCAAGAGCTGGCTCGCCTCAGCACAGAGTGCCGTGGTTTCCTGCTGTTCCTGGAACAGGCCCAGGTGCTTAACGCCGAAACCCGCGAGATCTGTATCGAGCGCTTGCTGGAGCTGGACAAGCCGGATATCGAGCTGGATGACCTGAAGTGGGTCGTCATGATGGTGCTGTTCAACGTCCCGGGCAGTGAGAATGCCTACCAGCAGATGGAGGAGCTGGTGTTTGACGAGTCAGACGGTGTCATTCACTGACAGTCCGGTGCCGCGCTGGTAGAATTCAGGTCATCTGGATTCCAAGGCGCGGCCCATGTCAAAAATCGATCATCACCTCTTTTCTGCCCACGAACATGTATTCGAGCGGGAGCCGTGCCCGCAGTGTGGTGCCGAGCTGGTGATCCGTCAGGGCAAGCATGGCCCCTTCCTGGGCTGTTCGGCCTACCCCTCCTGTGATTACATTCGTTCCCTGACGCCCTCCGGCCGCGACATCGAAAAGGTGCTCGAAGGATCGGCCTGCCCCGATTGTGGCCAGCCGCTGGCGATCAAGAAGGGGCGCTACGGTCTGTTCGTGGGCTGTACCCAGTATCCAGCCTGCCAGCATATCGAGTCCCTGCAGGAGAGCGACGATACCCAGATCCTCTGCCCCGAGTGCGGCAAGGGTCATCTGGTGAGCCGCACCTCCCGCTATGGCAAACAGTTTTACTCCTGTGATGCCTATCCACACTGCAAATATGTGGTGAACGACAAGCCGATCCCCATGCCCTGCCCCGCGTGTGGCTGGGGCATCATGATCGAGAAGAAAGTGAGGGGGAGTCTGCGCTGGGTCTGTCCGCAAAAGAAATGCTGTCATCAGATTGAGCGGGTATAATCCTGCCGCCATAAGCCGGCAGGCAGCTTGCTGGCAAGGGAGTGTTTCATCTGGATTTATCACCTTGCCGTGAACCGCCCCTTTATGGCCGTGCCGTTGGGCGCCGATCCCGATGTTGCCGCACCGCCAGCCTCTTGACCTGCCCGGCATCGCAGGCGCTGCACTGGCCGATGATGAGCCGGCGCTCTGGCGGGTCAAACGTCTGAATGTACTGAAGAGGTGAGGGCACCAAGGTCCCTCATGTCGGTTCAACTTACAACCCAGTGATGAGAGGTGGCAGCCCGGCTGTCGCATTTTTTCTATGCCAAACGAATTTGAACAAGCGATCGCTGCCCTGCACCGCGAAGGGGTGATCGCCTATGCCACCGAGGCCGTCTTTGGCCTGGGATGTGATCCCGACTCCGAGGCCGCGGTTTGGCGCCTGCTGGCCATTAAGCAGCGTCCGGTGGAGAAGGGCCTGATCCTGATCGCCGCCGATCTGGCCCAACTGCAAGATTACATCGACCTGAGCCAGCTCAGCAGCGAGCAGCTTGCGCACGTGCAGGCGAGCTGGCCCGGCCCCTTCACCTGGATCATGCCTGCCCGTGCGACCACGCCGGCCTGGCTGACCGGACAGTTCGATACCCTGGCGGTGCGTGTCACGGCCCATCCTCAGGTGCAGGCCCTGTGCCGCGCCTTTGGCAAACCCCTGGTCTCGACCAGTGCCAACCTGACCGGCGAGGAGCCTGCCCGTCGGGTGGCCGAGATTGGTGAACTGCTGGCAAGCCAGCTGGCTTATATCCTGCCCGGTGAAGTCGGGGGACAAGCCAATCCATCCGAGATCAAGGACGCCCGTACCGGCGCCATCATTCGTTCCTCCTGAGGGGCGGCAAGTGCCTGATTTGCAGTCATGACGGGCGATGTGCTCATGGCGTGACACCACAATATAAAATGGACGGGACGATCAAGATCCTGCCTGACTGGAGACAAGATGAGCAAACCGGATGTGGCCCAGGTCAAAGCCTTCCTGCTGCAGTTGCAGGACGAGATCTGTCGGGGACTAGAGCTGGCTGATGGCGCCGGACACTTCGTGGAGGATGCCTGGCGCCGTGAAGGCGGTGGTGGAGGCCGTACCAGGGTGCTGCGCCATGGCGCTGTGATCGAGCAGGGCGGGGTCAACTTCTCCCATGTCTATGGTGATGCCATGCCGGCGTCGGCGACCGCTCACCGCCCCGAACTAGCTGGTCGCAAGTTCGAGGCCATGGGGGTCTCGCTGGTGATCCATCCGCATAACCCCTATGTGCCGACCAGCCATGCCAACGTCCGTTTCTTCATCGCCGAGAAAGAGGGCGAGGCGCCCATCTGGTGGTTTGGCGGCGGTTTCGATTTGACGCCCTTCTATCCGTTTGCCGAGGATGTGCAGCACTGGCATCAGGTCTCCCACGATCTCTGTCAGCCTTTTGGCGACCAGATCTACCCCGAGTTCAAATCCTGGTGCGATCGCTACTTCTTCCTCAAGCATCGCAACGAGACCCGGGGTGTGGGCGGCCTCTTCTTCGATGATCTGAACCGCTGGCCCTTTGCCGACAGCTTCGCCTTCATGCAGGCGGTAGGTCGGGGTTATCTCGATGCCTATCTGCCCATCGTCGAGCGACGCAAGGCGCTGCCCTATGGCGAGCGGGAGCGGGCCTTCCAGCTCTATCGCCGCGGCCGTTATGTGGAGTTCAATCTGGTGTATGACAGGGGCACCCTGTTCGGGTTGCAAACCGGGGGACGCACCGAGTCGATCCTGATGTCGATGCCCCCCCTGGCTCGCTGGGAGTACGACTGGCAGCCGGAGGCGGGCAGCCCCGAGGCCTTGCTCTATACCGACTACCTCACGCCACGAGAGTGGCTGTGACTCGAGGGGCCATGACGGGCCCCTTTTTACTGGCCGATATTCGGCTTGTTCCCGATTGAGAAAACCCGTTAAATCGGGTGATCACCCTCTGATGGAACTCTTTGATGGATCGTTATCTGGTTTTTGGCCACCCGGTGCGCCACAGCAAGTCCCCCTTCATTCATACCCTGTTCGCCAGACAGACCCAGCAAGAGCTGGAGTATGGGCTGGCCGAGCCCGCCGTCGACGAGTTTGCAGCTACCCTGCGCAGCTTCTTTGCCCAGGGAGGCAAGGGGTGCAATGTCACAGTGCCTTTCAAGGAGCAGGCATTCGCCCTGGTCGATCGACTGAGTCCAAGGGCCAAGCGGGCAGGCGCGGTCAATACCATCAAGCTGACCGATGATGGCGTGCTGCTGGGGGACAACACCGATGGCGCCGGGCTGGTAGCCGATCTCAAGTCCCATGGGGTGACGCTGGCAGGCAGCCGGATCCTGTTGCTGGGGGCCGGTGGGGCGGCTCGCGGTGCGCTGGCGCCGCTGCTGGCGGAGAAGCCGGGCGAGTTGGTCATCGCCAACCGCACTCATGGAAAAGCGCAGCAGCTGGCTGCCGAATTTCAGGATCTGGGTGCGCTCAGTGCCAAGACTTACGAGCAGTTGGCGGGGCCGTTCGATCTTATCATCAATTCCACCTCCGCCAGTCTGCAAGGGGAGTTGCCACCGCTGGCGCCTGCCCTGATCCACGCCGATATCGCCATTTACGACATGATGTACGGTGCGACAGACACGGCCTTCATCGGCTGGGCCAAGCAGCATGGCGCCCGTCAGACCATGGATGGGCTCGGCATGCTGGTGGAACAGGCTGCCGAAGCCTTTACCGTGTGGCGCGGCATCCGGCCTGGCACCAAGCAGGTGTTGAGAGAGTTGAAGCGCAACCTGGGCACCTTGTAGGTCGGTTCGCTTACCAAGCCGGCTGGGGGTGGAACAACCGCGAATGTGCAGCCCCGCAGACGAGCTCTGGCAACCTCACCCTCTGGTATCTGAGCAGAACCTCTCTCATCCTCGGGGAAAAGTGCTCCCCTCGGGTAGGAGAGTGAAATTGGCACTATTTTTAAATTGGATTTAAATCGATAAATAACAATGTGTTATGGTGTTTTCAAGCTCGCGTTGTTCGCGTTTATCAAGTTTTTTCTCAAAGCAGCGGAACTTGTGCGAAATGGTGCTGACTAACTAGATAGTTGAGGAAGTGCTAGCTAGTCACCTTTATAACTCCCCGGTATTTATACTGGGGATTTTTTTATCTTTTTGAAAAATATAGAAATTTACCTCATCCATTCTAAGTGAAACTAAATTACATAAATTACTTTCACTTTCTGCTGCTTTGCTGTACAGTTATCAGCGTAGGGTACAGAGGTAAGATGTTCTATCTTTCAGACCTTTTATTTCACGTAATTGAATGTGGCTGAATAGCAGCCCCGATGAGTCATCGTCGGGGTGTTTTTTTATGCGAATCATTTAGAGTAAATGCTTTAAATTGGGCGATCTTTTGTTAGAATAGGGATGTTTCTTGAGGAAAACCAATCGTCTTTGTTCTCGAGAACTCGCTTTTTCCCAATTTTTTGAACTCATTTCTTCAGGCCGGTCCGCGACAGCGAGACTGGCCTCATTTTTATCCCTTCCTATCCCATTGTTGTAATAAATTTTCAGTTTCGTTGATGTTAGGCATTATTCCCGGCTTGTCTGGCAGGAGAGATGAAAACGGTGTCAAGGAGGGGGTAAGTTAATTTTCACAACAGCCTAACGTTCTATCTCTCTGATTAGAAGGACTTATAAGCAATAGGGATGAGTTGTAACAGAAGGGGGCGTGGGGGCTGGCCCGGGCAGGGGAAAACTGAAAGTCTTTCAATCAGCGGAGGGCCAACTCCGCTCATTGCAGCAAGAAGAGGAGCGATTTACTCCTCGATCTGGTGGTCTTCTTCTGTGTCGGTTGGAGTTGCCTCGGCATTGGACAGATACCAGCCGCTCAGGGTCTGGGCCAGCTTCTCGACGCCTATGTTGTTGAGGGAGGAGAAGGCTTCAACCTGGATCTGCGGACCCAGTTCGGCTACTGCCTGGCGCACCTTGATCACCTGGTTGTTGCGGGGACCCGGGCTCAGTTTGTCTGCCTTGGTCAGCAGCAGCATCACAGGCAGTTCGCGGTGTGAGCTCCACTCCAGCATGTTCATGTCGGTCTCTTTGAGCGGATGGCGAATGTCCATCAGGATCACCAGACCTTTCAAGGATTCGCGGCGCTGCAGGTATTCAGCCAGTGACTTTTGCCACTTGAGCTTCATTTCCAGCGGAACCTGCGCATAACCGTAGCCCGGCAAGTCGACCAGGCGCTTGCCCGGCTCCAGTTCAAACAGGTTGATCAGCTGGGTACGACCCGGTGTCTTACTGGTCCGTGCCAGGTTCTTGTGTTTGGTCAAGGTATTCAATGCAGATGATTTACCGGCGTTGGAACGCCCGGCAAACGCAATCTCGACACCCCCATCATTTGGCAGGTGGCGGATGTCGGGTGCGCTGGTCACAAAATGCACCTTATTGAAATTTAGAGTTTGTGTATCCAACGTAAATTCCCCATAGAGATAGAGGGTTATAGAGTTACTTTTTTGTGAAATCGTGTAAAATGGCGTCGCTTAAACGCGTTTATTTTAACATGCCTTCGGCGGCATGGGATCTGGAAGCCTAATAACGAGAAAGTTGGAACGCCATGAAGAACCTAGTCATTACACTTGCTCTGATGGTTGGCGTAACTGGGATGGCACAAGCCAAGGGCGATGCCGCTGCGGGACAAACCAAGGCTGCCGTCTGTGCGGCCTGTCATGGACCGGACGGCAACAGCCCAGTCGACATGTATCCCAAGATTGCTGGTCAGCACGCATCATATATCAAAAAACAATTAGTTGAACTGAAGGCTGCAGCTTCTGGCCAAACTGGTCGGGTTGCTCCCATCATGGGACCCATGGCGTTGCCTCTGTCCGATCAGGACATGGACGACCTGGCCGCCTACTTCTCCAGCCAGAAGGTGACTCCGGTTGCCGTGCCCGATGACGTGGTTGCCGCAGGCAAGGCGCTCTATATGGGAGGCGACATGGGACGTGGTCTGGCCGCTTGTACCGCCTGCCATGGTCCGCGCGGTTCCGGCGTCGAGCAGGCCAAGTATCCCAGCTTGTCGGGGCAGCACCCTGCGTATATCAAGGCGCAGCTCACCGCCTTCCGTGCGGCAGCCCGTGACAATGACCCCAATGGCATGATGCGGGATGTGGCCAAGAAGCTGACGGATCAGGACATCGAGGCGCTCTCCAGATACGTGGCGGGTCTGCACTGATAAGGTCCTGAATCTAGCTTGTTGAAAATAACAGGGAACTATCAAGGTTCCCTGTTCTCTTTTGGGGCTTCCGGTGCCATGTCTGCAAATGCCCTGCATTGTTGTAAGAGATCCCCCATTTCCGAGTCCGGTCGGGGCTGAAACAGTGTTCGGCCTCTGAAACAGAAGCTATAATTTTCAATATGTTAAGAATGAGATGGCCACTTATCTTCGTTTGAAAGCATGCCGGGTGGATTGAGCCCCGCAGCGAAATTGTTACAGTGAGCCTATGGAATGACCGGGCGAGCTGTTGGCGTTCGGGTTGGACAGAGAGTCGGCTCAGCAGGCAAGTGATGAGCAGGAGAGTCAGAGACCAGGATGGTGACCGCCAGGGATGAGCGGGGCTGCGGGAGGCAACCACCCCAGAAAGACGACCGGATGTTGTCCGCATGGGTCAGACAAGCACACGCACATTCAGGATCGAGCAACAAGGGTCAGGAAGACCTAACGACATGATGCGCAGAGGTACGCCCAGGGATAAGGCGATTTGCAGCCAGGGAATGGGACTCGCATGACAGGATCAAGGCAGCTTCGGCTGCCTTTTTTCTGCTGGGTCATTAACCCGCCAAGGCATTCTGTGTCAAAATACCAGCAACATGCCCAGAGGATGCCGATTCTGCGGTGTTCAGCGACCGAATATGGTCGAATTGGTGCGGGATCCCACTCTTGTTCCAGATTTACTGTTCCCCGCTTCAGCATCCTCCCCGGACGAAACAATCCCGGGGGTTTCAATCCAGTTATTTGTCGGAGTCATTCATGTCGGCCAAACAACCCACCCGCAAGCCTACCGGCAAGCGCAAAGAATCAGATGCCAGTGCCCTGGAAGGCCGCGAGCGCAAACGCGCCGCCAAGCGCAAGGGCTTGAAGGCGGGCTCCCGTCAGCAGGTCGAGCAGGGCAAGAAGGGCGGTAGTGGCAAGCAAGCCAAGGATCCGCGCATCGGCTCCCGCAAGCCGGTCGTGCTGATCGTGGAAGAGAAGCAGAGCAAGCCGGTGGCGCCCAAGCCGCAAAAAGAGAAGAAGTTGGTGATGACGCCCGAGCAGGAGCTTGCCTCCATCGAGAACGATGATCGCCTGAACGATCTGCTGGATCGACTGGATGCCGGTGAAACCCTGGAAGCGGCCGAGCAGGCCTGGGTCGATCAGCGCGTCGATCGCTATCAGGAGCTGATGGACGAGCTCGGCATCATAGACACCGACGAAGATGACGACGGTGATTTTGACGAGGTCGAGTATGAAGAGCCGAGACAGCCGGCCTCCGAGGAGGAGCTGTGGGAGCGTTTCAGCCAGGTTGACTATCAGCCCGAACCCAAGCCAGAGCCGAAGAAGAAGTGATGAGTGGATGGATGCTGGCCGCCCTGCTGGGGGGCCTTGTCTTGCTGGGGCTGGCTGTCTATGCCGGCACCCTGCTGGCGCGTCTCAAGCGTCAGCACGACATGCAGCGGCAGGCCATCGCGGCCCGCAACGAGCGCATCCTCGACAGCGTCAGGGTGATCGCCCATGCGGTACGGGATGGTCAGTGCGACTACTCGGAGGGGGCCATCCGGCTGACCAACCTGCTGGACGCCTTGCAGATCAAGGGTGGACGGGCCTTTGCCAGTGAATTCCCCGGTCTCTATGGCCTCTACGAGAAGGTGAAGGAGATGCCGACTCACGAGGCGAGGCGAGCCCTCAAGCGCAACGAAGTGATGAAGATGGATCTCGAGCGCAGCGGCTACGAGGCCGAGCTGGAGGCGCAGATCCTCAAGGATGTCGCCCGACTGAAGGACTTTCAGCTAAACCGGTGAGCCCTGGATAACAAAGAAAGAGGAAGCAAGCGTGCAAGCAGAACAGATTGTGTGGGATCAGGCCCTGATCGAGAAATATAACTACAGCGGCCCGCGTTACACCTCCTATCCCACCGCGCTGGAGTTCAACGAGGGCTTCGGTTATCCGGACTTCGTCCAGGCCGCGGGCCAGTATCCGGCGCGCAATCTGTCGCTCTACGTGCATATCCCCTTCTGCCACAAGCTCTGCTACTACTGCGGCTGCAACAAGGTGATCACCCGTCACCAGCACAAGGCCGATCAATACCTCGATTACCTCGAGCAGGAGATCAAGGCGCAAGCCCCCCTGTTCAAGAACCGGCTAGTGACCCAGCTGCACTGGGGCGGCGGCACCCCCACCTATCTGAACGAGGGGCAGACCCGTCGCCTGATGGCCATCTTGCGGGAGCACTTCCACTTCGCCGAGGAGGGGGAGATCAGCATAGAGGTGGACCCGCGCGAGATCGAACTCTCCATGCTGGACGTGTTGCGGGAGCTGGGTTTCAACCGCATCAGCCTCGGCGTGCAGGATTTCAACAAGGCGGTTCAGGTCGCGGTCAACCGGGAGCAGGACAACGACTTCATCCGCGCCATGCTGGAGCGCGCCCGGGCATTGGGGTTCCGCTCCACCAACCTGGATCTCATTTACGGCCTGCCGCACCAGAACCGGGAGAGCTTCCACCACACCCTGGAGGAAGTGCTCAAGACGGATCCGGCCCGCCTCTCCATCTTCAACTATGCCCATCTGCCGAGCCGCTTCGCCGCCCAGCACAAGCTGAAGGAGGAGGACATGCCGGCCCCCCGGGAGAAGCTGGCCATGCTGCAGGACACCATCGCCTTCCTCACCGGTCAGGGTTATCAGTTCATCGGCATGGATCACTTCGCCAAGCCAGATGACGAGCTGGCGGTGGCCCAGCGCGAGGGCAAGCTGCACCGCAACTTCCAGGGCTACACCACCCAGGGGGATTGCGATCTGCTGGGGCTGGGGGTCTCTTCCATCAGCATGATGGGGGATGCCTATTCCCAGAATCAGAAGGACCTCAAAACCTATTACGCCCAGGTGGAGACGCTCGGCCACGCCCAGTGGAAGGGGTGTTCCCTCAACCGGGACGACCTGATCCGCCGTGAGGTGATCAAGCGCCTCATCTGCGATTTTCGCCTGAACTTCGCCGCCGTCGAGCAGGCCCATGGCCTGGTCTTCCGGGAATACTTCGCCGAGGATCTCAAGCTGCTGCAGACCTTCATCGACGATGGTCTGGTGCGCCTGACAGACGACGGCCTTGAGGTGGTCTCCACCGGTCAGCTGCTCATTCGCAACATCTGCATGTGCTTCGATGTCTATTTGCGCAGCAAGGCGCGCCAGCAGCAGTTCTCCCGAGTGATCTGAGCCCTCGGCCAGGTTCTCTACATAAAAAAAACCGCCTTTCGGCGGTTTTTTTATTGGGCTTGCCCCTGCTCAACGCTGAGCCGCGCGGGCACTCAATTCGGCCTTCTCGCCATCGCTCAGGAAGGCCAGGGTCAGGCCGTTCTGCTGGGCGGTGCGGATCTCGCTTATCGTCATGCCGGCGGCCGGGGCGGCCACCTCGTATTCGTGGGGCAGGTCGATGCCTTCCACTGCGGGATCGTCGGTGTTGAGGCAGGCCAGCACGCCGGCGGCCAGGAACTGGCGGATCGGGTGCTCGGTCAGGCTGGCGACCGTGGTGGTCTGGATGTTGGAGGTGAGGCAGGACTCGATGCCGATGCGGTGCTCCGCCAGATAGGCCATCAGGGCCGGATCCTGGATGGCCTTGACGCCGTGGCCGATGCGCTCGGCGCCAAGATCTCGAATGGCCTGCCACATGCTTTCGGGGCCCGCCGCTTCACCGGCATGCACTGTCACCCGCATGCCCGCATCCCGCACCTTGCGAAAATGTTCGGTGAAGAGTGTGCCCGGGAAGCCCAGCTCGTCACCGGCCAGATCGATGGCGACCAGCTTGTCGCGGTGGGCCAGACAGGCGGCCAGCTCCTGACTGCACTGTTCGGTGCCGAAGGTGCGGCTCATGATGCCGATGAGGTTGGTCTTGATGCCGAAGTCGCGGCTGCCGGCGGCCACTCCGTCTATGATGGCTTCCACCACGCCCTGCGGGTGCAGCTTGTGGGCCATCGCCATGTAGGCGGGGCTGAAGCGCAGCTCGGCATAGTCGATGCCGGCACGCAGCAGATCTTCCACGTTCTCGTAGGCGACCCGGCGGCAGGCATCGTAATCGGCCAGCACGGCCACGCCCCAGTCCAGCTTCTTCAGGAAGGCCACCAGACTCGGCTCGTTCTCGACGATCTGCACGTGAGGGCGCAGGGCTTCCAGCTCATCGGCCGGCAGCTGGATGTTGTGCAGGCGACCCAGCTCGAGAATGGTCTGCGGACGGATGTTGCCATCCAGATGGCGGTGCAGGTCGGTCAGGGGGAGGGATCTGTCAATCATGGTGGCGCCTTCTGCGAGTCGGGTTGGAAAGCCTGTCATTCTAGGCGGGGATCTTGAAAAAGATACCCCGTTTGCAGGCAAACGGGGTCTGATTGGTCAGGCTTTCCCTCAAGGCGTGATGGGAATCGTTTTTCCCGCAGACTCAGGGAATGTCGAGTTCCTTGAGCTTGCGGGTCAGGGTATTGCGACCCCAGCCAAGCAGGCGGGCGGCCTCCTGCTTGTGGCCATGGGTGTGCTCCAGTGCCGTCTCCAGCATGATCCGCTCGAACTGGGGCATGGCATCCGCCAGGATGTCGGTCTCCCCCAGCGCCAGCTTGGCGGCCACCCAGTCCTGCAGTTGTTGCTGCCAGCCACCGGTCAGAGCAGGCTGGCCGGGCTCCGCCGTGCTGGTGATGGGAGTCAGCAGCTCGGTGGGCAGATCGCCGACCAGCACCTCCTGACCGGAGGCCATCACGGTCAGCCAGCGGCAGACGTTCTCCAGCTGGCGCACGTTGCCGGGCCAGGGCAGGCGGCTGATGTAGGTCTGGGTATCCGGGTGCAGGCTCTTGGCCTCCACGTTCAGCTCCTTGGCGGCTCTGAGCAGGAAGTGCTGGGCCAGCTGGGGTATGTCCTCCCGGCGCTCCTTGAGGGCGGGGATATGGATGCGGATGACGTTGAGGCGGTGGAACAGATCCTCCCGAAATTCGCCGTCGGCGACCCGTTTCTCCAGATTCTGGTGGGTGGCGGCGATGATCCGCACATCCACCTGCACCGGTTGATGGCCGCCGACCCGGTAGAACTGGCCGTCCGCCAGCACCCGCAGCAGCCGGGTCTGGACGTCCAGGGGCATGTCGCCTATTTCGTCGAGAAACAGGGTACCGCCGTCGGCCTGTTCGAAGCGGCCGTGACGTATGTTGTTGGCGCCGGTGAAGGCCCCCTTCTCATGGCCGAACAGTTCGGATTCGATAAGATCCTTAGGGATGGCGGCCATGTTGAGGGCGATGAAATTCTTGTGGGCGCGCGGGCTGTGCTTGTGCAGGGCATGGGCGACCAGCTCCTTGCCGGTGCCGCTCTGGCCGTTGATGAGCACCGAGATGCTGGAGCGCGACAGCCGGCCGATGGCGCGAAACACCTCCTGCATGGCGGGAGCCTCACCGATGATCTCCGGGGTGGTGGTGGCCTCCTGCTGGCGCGCCTTGCGCTTGGTGCGCTGCTCTTTCAGATGATTCTCGGCGCGGCGCACCAGGGTGACCGCCTCGTCGATGTCGAACGGCTTGGGCAGGTATTCGAAGGCGCCGCGCTGGTAGGCGTTGACCGCGCTGTCGAGATCCGAGTGCGCCGTCATGATGATGATGGGCAGATCGGCCTGGCGGCGGTGGATCTGCTCCAGCAGGCTGAGGCCGTCGATGCCCGGCATGCGGATATCGGAGAGGATCACGTCCGGTGAGCGCATCTCCAGCGAGCTCAGCAGGGCTTCGCCGTCGGCAAAGCTCTCGCATTCGAAGCCTTCGCTGCCAAGGGTACGCTCCAGGACCCACCGGATGGAGCTGTCGTCATCGACGATCCACACTTTTGCTGTCATGAGGTTCCCTTACTTGCGAAGTGGTAGGTAGATGGTGAATTCGGTGTGGCCGGGCCAGCTGATGCAATCTATGCGTCCCTTGTGCTGATCGATCAGGTTCTGGGCGATGGAGAGGCCAAGGCCTGTGCCCCCCTCCTTGCCGGTGATCATGGGATAGAAGAGGGTGTCGCGAATGGCATCGGGAATGCCGGGACCGTTGTCGATGATCTTGATCTCGGCGGCCAGGCGGTAGCGCTGACCGTGGATGGTGATCTGGAAGGCGGTGCGGGTCTTGATGCGGATGAGCCCGGTCTGATCGCCGAGGGCCTCGGCGGCATTGCGGACTATGTTGAGAAACGCCTGCTGCAGCTGGTCCGGCTCCATCTCGAACTCGGGAATGCTGGGATCGTAATCCCGCTCTATGCGGATCTGGGGCGGCAGCTCCAGATCCACCAGACGACGCACCTGCTCCAGCACCGAATGCACATTGTGCATCTGATGGCGTCCCGGTCGTTGGGGGCCGAGCAGACGATCGACCAGCACCCGCAGGCGATCGGCCTGCTCGATGATGATGCCGGTATATTCACGCAGGGCCGGGTCCGGCAGCTCCTTTTGCAGCAGCTGGGCGGCGCCGCGCAATCCCCCGAGGGGGTTCTTTATCTCGTGGGCCAGCCCACGCACCAGCTCCTTGGCGGCCTGCTGCTGGGCATGTTGCTGCAGCTCCTGGCTGATCTTCTTCTGCTGATCGATCTTGCGCAGCTCCACCACCATCAGCCGCTGCTCGTGGTCGGCCATGGGGCTCACGCTGATCTCCACCAGCCTGGGCTCTCCCTCCACCACCAGGGTGACTTCGCTGTCGGTGAAGCCCTGCCCTGAAATGAGGCACTGCTTGAATCGTTGCAGGTCGAGGGAGATGTGCTCCAGCAGATGGGGCAGTTCGATCCCGATCAGTCGCCGTTCGCTGAGGGAAAGCAGCTGTTCGGCCGCCGGGTTGACGAATTGAATGCAGAGCCGCTCATCCATCAGGATGACGGCGGTCAGCAGGTTGTCCAAGAGTGTCTTGGCGTGATCCAAGCGGGTTGGCACAGGTTTCTCCCTAAAACGGTGCTTTACACCTGTTATGCACCGATATGGTGCATTGAGTTTACCCGCATCGGTGCGTCACATCACCCCTAATTGGCCTTGGGGGTGGCTTTGGGAGCCTGATTCACAGTCGTTCTATGCAGGTAAAAGGTGGCTGCTTTGGATTTAGCAAGGATCGTACCGTCTTTGGCGAGCAGCTCGAGCCGCGCCTCGTAGGCGCCGCGAGGGAGGTTCTCCACCCGGATGGCCAGGCTGTTGTGAACGAGGGGAATGGCCTTGTCGTTCAGCAGCAGGCGCACGTCATATTGCACCGGCGCCTGGGGGTGGACCTGGGCCTGGAAGACGATGTTGCCCGTGTTGTCGCGCAGTGTGCTGCCCGGCTCGGGGGAGAGCAGTTCTATCTCCAGGGGGGCGGCCTCCAGGGCCTTCCTGGCATCGACGCCGGTCAGGCTGTTGAAGTCGTCGACCTGGACCGAGTGGGGCGAGGTGCCGATGAGGGGGGAGACCCGCAGGTCGATTTCCCTGGCGTTCTTGCCGGGGGGAGGGGCGTCAGTGTAATGGGTCACCCCTTGGGGATCTATCCAGGAATAGACTCTGGCCGCCTGGGCGGTGCAGGAGATCATCAGCAAGAGGCCCAGCGTCCATGTCGGGTGTACTGTTTTCATCCATCTCTCCTTGACGGGGTTCACCTTAATCCTATCAGAGAAAAAAATGTCGGGCTTATTGTCGGATCCGCGGTGAAGAATGGGCTCGACGAGCCGTATGCCCCATGCTATGTGAGGCCATGAGTCATGATATTTCAGCCCCTTAGATAAAAAACCCGCCAGATGGCGGGTTTGTCATGATGAAGCAAGGACACCGGATTAGACGGAGTAGTACAGCTCGAACTCCAGCGGGTGCGGGGTCATGCGGACACGATCCACGTCATGCTGCTTCAGCTCCAGGTAGGAGTTGATGAAGTCGTCGCTGAAGACGCCGCCACGGGTCAGGAACTCGCGATCAGCATCCAGTGCGGACAGGGCCTCGTCCAGGGAACCGGCAACGGTCGGCACTTCTGCGGCTTCTTCCGGCGGCAGGTCATACAAGTTCTTGTCCATGGCATCGCCCGGATGGATCTTGTTGATGATGCCGTCCAGACCGGCCATCAGCTGGGCAGCGAAGGCCAGGTAGGGGTTGGCAGCCGGATCCGGGAAGCGCACTTCGATGCGGCGGGCTTTCGGGCTCGGCACAACCGGGATACGGATGGAGGCAGAACGGTTGCGGGCGGAGTAGGCCAGCATGACAGGAGCTTCATAGCCCGGCACCAGACGCTTGTAGGAGTTGGTGGTCGGGTTGGCGAAGGCGTTGATGGCCTTGGCGTGCTTGATGATGCCGCCGATGTAGTGCAGCGCCATCTCGGACAGACCGCCGTACAGGTCGCCGGCGAACAGGTTGACACCGTTCTTGGCCAGGGACTGGTGGCAGTGCATGCCGGAGCCGTTGTCACCGAACATGGGTTTCGGCATGAAGGTGACAGTCTTGTTGTAGGCGTGGGCCACGTTGTGGATCACGTACTTCAGGACCTGCACTTCGTCCGCTTTCAGCGTGAGAGTGTTGAAGCGGGTTGCGATCTCGTTCTGACCGGCAGTGGCCACTTCGTGGTGGTGGGCTTCAACGACCTGGCCCATCTCTTCCAGCACCAGACACATGGCGGCACGGATGTCCTGGGAGGAGTCAACCGGCGCAACCGGGAAGTAACCACCCTTGACGAAGGGACGGTGACCCTTGTTGCCGTGCTCGTACTCGGTACCCGAGTTCCAGGCAGCTTCTTCGGATTCGATCTTCACGAAGCTGTGGCCCATGGTGTTGGAGAAGGTGATGTTGTCGAACATGAAGAATTCCGGCTCCGGCCCGAACAGCACGGTGTCAGCGATGCCGCTGGCTTTCAGGAAATCTTCGGCACGCTTGGCGATGGAGCGCGGATCGCGGTCATAGCCTTGCATGGTGGCAGGTTCAAGCACGTCACAGACGATGTTCAGCGTGGTCTCTTCGGTGAACGGGTCCAGTTTGGCGGAGGCCGGATCCGGCATCAGCACCATGTCAGACTCGTTGATGCCCTTCCAGCCGCCGATGGAGGAGCCATCGAACATCTTGCCGTCTTCGAAGAAGTCTTCGTCGACCTGGTGGGAAGGAATGGATACGTGCTGCTCTTTACCCTTGGTGTCGGTAAAACGCAGATCAACAAACTTGACTTCGTGTTCCTGGATCAGGGCCAAAACGTTCTGGGCTGACATGCTAAGTAACCTCCGGTGTTAAAACTCTTTGGGTGAATGCGTCATCACATTCACATAAGCCAGTATCGTGCCAAGTTTGTGACAGCTTGATTTCAGGGCATTTGCACCCTTTCAGGCTGTCGGGACACCCGCTTTCATGCTTGGCTGCGCCTCAAAGTGGTGCAACCTTGGATCGTTTTGGTGCACCATTGTGGTGCGCCAACGTGCCAAGGCCATCTAAGCAGGCTTTTGGCGCGGGGTCCATGATCCAGATCCCCTGTTGTACGCGAATGGTCTGCAATTCTGCTAGGCAGATCACAAAGGCGAGAGTACAATTAGCGCCCAATTTTACCCGGTGATTTGAGGCGAGAATGTTAGAGAATTTACGCAATATTGCGATTATTGCGCACGTTGACCACGGCAAAACGACTCTGGTTGATAAGCTGCTGCAGCAATCCGGCACTCTGGATCGCACCAGCGAAGGTCAGGAACGGATCATGGACTCCAATGATCTGGAACGGGAACGTGGCATCACCATTCTCGCCAAGAACACTGCGATCCGCTGGAACGACTACCGTATCAACATCGTGGATACCCCGGGTCACGCCGACTTCGGTGGTGAAGTTGAGCGCGTGCTCTCCATGGTTGACTCCGTGCTGCTGCTGGTTGACGCCGTTGACGGCCCGATGCCGCAAACCCGTTTCGTGACCCAGAAGGCATTCGCCCAGGGTCTGAAGCCCATCGTGGTCATCAACAAGATCGACCGTCCGGGTGCTCGTCCTGACTGGGTAATGGATCAGGTCTTCGATCTGTTCGACAACCTGGGTGCCACCGATGAGCAACTGGACTTCAAGGTTGTTTACGCCTCTGCACTGAACGGTTGGGCCACCCTGGACCAAGACGTACCGTCCGACAACATGGAACCCCTGTTCCAGGCCATCGTCGACAACGTCGAAGCCCCTGCTGCGGATACCGAAGGCGGTTTCCAGATGCAGATCTCCCAGCTGGACTACAACTCCTACGTGGGCGTCATCGGCATCGGCCGTATCACCCGTGGTCGCGTCAAGACCAACCAGCAGGTCACCATCGTTGGTGCCAACGGCAAGAACCGTACCGGCAAGGTCGGTCAGGTGCTGGGTTACCTGGGTCTGTCCCGTACCGAAGTGGCCGACGCGCAAGCGGGCGACATCATCGCCATCACCGGTCTGGGCGAGCTGAAGATCTCCGACACCATCTGTGACAACAATGCCGTCGAAGCCCTGCCGCCGCTCTCCGTTGACGAGCCGACCGTGAACATGACCTTCCAGGTCAACACCTCGCCGTTCGCCGGTAAAGAAGGCAAGTTCGTCACCTCCCGCAACATCCTGGAGCGTCTGAACCAGGAGCTGGTCCACAACGTGGCCCTGCGCGTGGAAGAGACCGAAGATCCGGACAAGTTCCGCGTTTCCGGCCGTGGTGAACTGCACCTCTCCATCCTGATCGAAAACATGCGTCGCGAAGGTTACGAGCTGGCGGTATCCCGTCCGGAAGTTATCCTGCGTACCGTTGACGGCGTTCTGCAAGAACCGTTCGAAACCGTTACCGTCGACGTGGAAGAGATCCACCAGGGTTCAGTGATGGAGCAACTCGGCCTGCGTAAGGGCGAGATGACCAACATGACCCCGGATGGCAAGGGCCGTGTCCGTCTGGACTTCATGATCCCGAGCCGTGGCCTGATCGGCTTCCAGACCGAGTTCCTGACCATGACTTCAGGTACCGGCCTGCTGTACCACACCTTCGACCACTACGGTCCGCACAAGGGTGGCAGCATCGGTGAGCGTCAGAACGGCGTGCTGATCTCCAACGCTACCGGCAAGGCCCTGACCTTCGCCCTGTTCGGTCTGCAAGACCGTGGTCGTCTGTTCATCGGTCACGCGACCGAAGTGTACGAAGGCCAGGTGATCGGGATCCACTCCCGCTCCAACGACCTGACCGTCAACTGCCTGAAAGGCAAGCAGCTGACCAACATGCGTGCCTCCGGTACCGACGAAGCCCAGGTGCTGACTCCGCCGATCCGCATGACCCTGGAGCAGGCTCTCGAGTTCATCGACAACGATGAGCTGGTCGAGATTACTCCGAAGGCCATCCGTATCCGCAAGAAACTGCTGACCGAGATGGATCGCAAGCGCGCCGGTCGTGCTTGATCGATAGCTGTTCATCGACAGACCAAAGAGAGGCCTTATGGCCTCTTTTTTTATGGGCGCGCGGTGGTCTCTTGCTCCTGCATGGTCGATTTTTATGGTCGCGCGGCGGTCTCTTGCCTCTTGGATGGTCGATGCGATGGCCGTGAGCCGGCTGATGGGTGGTCAGATGGGCACCCTATCTGACACAATATCTGCATGATGACGCTTACGAGAATCAAGATGCAGCAGCAAATCCGCGGCCGCCTGGCCCACGCAGTCTCCTTCTTGCGCCACGATGGTGCCCATTTCGCCCAGTTTGTCTGGGGTCGTTTCCAGCAGGACAGGCTGACGGTCACCGCCGGCTACCTGGCCTATGTGACCCTGCTCTCCCTGGTGCCCATGGTGGCCGTGGTGTTCGGCATGATGTCGGCCTTCCCGGTGTTCCAGACCCTGAAACAGCAGATGGAACAGTTCGTCTATCACAACTTCGTGCCCACCGCCGGCGAGATGCTCAAGGAGTACATAGACGGCTTCGTGGCCAATGCCACCAACACCACCGCGGTCGGCATAGGCGCCCTGATAGTGGTGGCCCTGATGCTGATCTCGGCCATCGACAAGAACCTCAACTACATCTGGCGCTCGACCCAGAATCGACCGCTGGCCCAGGCCTTTGCCATGTACTGGATGATCCTGACCCTGGGCCCCGTGCTTATCGGAGCCAGCCTCGCCATCTCCTCCTACATACTGTCGCTGAAGCTGTTTGCCGCTGACAGCCTGTTTGGCGCTGGCTACCTGGTGCTGCGCAGCCTGCCGTTCCTGTTCTCTGTGTTCGGCTTCCTGCTTATCTATACGGTGGTGCCCAACTGCAAGGTGCGGCTGACCCACGCCTTGATCGGCGCCCTGGTGGCGGCCACCCTGTTCGAGCTGGCCAAGCGCGGCTTCTCCATCTACATCACCAACTTCCCCTCCTATCAGGCCATCTACGGCGCCCTGGCGACCATCCCCATTTTGTTCGTCTGGGTCTATCTGAGCTGGTTGGTGGTCTTGCTGGGGGCAGAGACCACCGCCTGCCTGGGGGAGTACGAGAAGCCCGGCAATGAGGAGCTGGCCTGAGTCAGCCACTCATTGTTGGCACCGATATTCATTCTGTTCGTCTGGGTCTATCTGAGCTGGTTGGTGGTCTTGCTGGGGGCAGAGACCACCGCCTGCCTGGGGGAATACGAGAAGCCGGGTGCCGAGGAGCTGGGCTGATCCCCTCGCTTATTGCTAACATCAACGACCGCCTTTGGGCGGTCGTTCGTTTCTGACAAGACAAAGGAGTTGCGGGTGATTGCATTGATCCAACGGGTATCCGAGGCCAGCGTGACCGTCGAGGGGGAGGTGACCGGGGCCATAGAGCAAGGGCTGCTGGTGCTGCTCGGGGTGGAGCAGGGGGATGACGAGGCCAAGGCCGACAAGCTGCTGCACAAGGTAAGCGGCTATCGCATCTTCTGTGACGAGAACGGCAAGATGAACCTCAACGTGAGCCAAGTCGGTGGCAGTCTGCTGGTGGTCTCCCAGTTCACACTGGCGGCGGATACCGGCAAGGGGATGCGACCCAGCTTCTCCGGTGGTGCCCACCCGAGCGATGCCGAGCGGCTCTATGACTACTTCGTTGCCCAGGCCAGGGAAAGCGGCGTGCCGACGGAGACGGGACGCTTTGCCGCCGACATGAAGGTCAGGCTGCTCAACGACGGCCCCGTGACTTTCTGGCTGCAGGTGTAGGGCCAACAGTAACAGCTCGCCAAGGGGCGTTAAGCCCCCTGGCTGATGGCGTGCAGTATGACGTTGCGATAGCCCGGCACCCCGTGGGCCGTGGTGGGGCCTATCCACTCCTCGGCCAGCCTTTTGGCCTGCGCCAGTTCGAGATGGGTCCGTGGCAGCAGGTTGACGATGAGGGTGCCGTGCAGGCATCTGGCCAGCGCCTGATAGATGGGAGCCTGGAACAGCAGCAGGGGATTGCCGTCCTGGCTGAACAGGTCCAGCAGCACCAGGTCGTACTGCTCCCGACTCTCCAGCAGGAAGTGCAGTGCATCGGCGTGGTGCAGCCGTGGCGCACCTCCAGTCGGGGGCAGGAAAAACTGCTGGAACAGGGTGAGGATCTCGGCGTCCAGATCCACGCAGTCGTGGCGGGCTTCGGGCCAGCGAGCACCCAGGTGACGGGTGAGATCCCCCCCTCCCAATCCCAGCTCCAGGATCCGGCTCGCCTGTGCGGGCAGCCGCTCGGCGATGCTCTGCTGATGGGGCAGGCAGAGGTGTTCCGGTTGGCTCAGGCTCATGGCGGATTGCACCACGCCGTCCATTTCCAGCCAGCGGTGGCGGGCATTTTCCAGGATGGAGAGGCGGCGTTCGGGTTTGGCGCTGAGGTGCAATAAGTGATCGGCTTGGTACGCTTGCAGATTGAAGTCCATGAATTTGCACGGCAAGATGGCTTTCGACCAGTGTAACTCAAGGATGTCGCTATGTACCGGGTGGTCACCCCTCAAACGCCAGCGGAGCTGGATGCCTGCTACCCGCTGCGCCGGGAGGCATTGGTGCGCAAGCCCTTCCATCTGCCCGTCGGCGCAAACTCAAGGATCGCTTTATGTATCGGGTAGTCACTCCCCAAACGCCAGCGGAGCTGGATGCCAGCTACCCGCTGCGTCGGGAGGCATTGGTGCGCAAGCCCTTCCATCTGCCCGTCGGCGCAAACTCAAGGATCTCTTTATGTATCGGGTAGTCACCCCCCAAACGCCAGCGGAGCTGGATGCCTACTACCAGTTGCGCTGGGAACTACTGCGCAAGCCTTTCAATCTGCCCGTGGGCTCCGAGCGTGACGAATACGATACCGTCGCCATTCATCGGCTGATGCTGGCCGAAGACGGCACCCCCATCGCCGTCGGCCGCCTCTTCATCGGGGGTGACGAGGCCCAGATCCGCTTTATGGCGCTGCGTACAGAGTACCGGGGTCAGGGGCTGGGGGCCCGCATGGTAGAGGATCTCGAACAGCTGGCCCGGGACGAGAAGGTGAAACGGCTGGTGATGAACGCACGCCAGGAGGCGGTGGAGTTCTATCGCAGGTGCGGCTTTCTCGAGGTGGGTGAGGGGCCCGTCTCCTTCGGCCGCATTCCCCATCGTCAGATGATCAAATCCATCAGTCCGCTGCAGACCATACAGTATCGCCCCGAGTGGTGTCAGGATCTCACCACCCGCTGGTCGAGGGGGATCCCCATCAGCGAGAAGATGGGGGTGCACATCACCCACTACGACGGCCAGACCTTCCACCTCAAGGCCAACCTGGCGGCCAACCTCAACGTCCACGACACCATGTTCGCCGGCAGCATTTACAGTCAGTGCGTGCTGGCGGGCTGGGGCCTCATCTGGCTGCAACTCAAGGAGGCCGGTCTGGGCGGGGATACTGTGCTGGCGGAGGGCAACATCAAATACTACAGACCGGTGAGCGAGGAGCCTGAGGCCAGGGTCGCCCGGGAGGGGATGCCCGCCGTGCTGGCGCCGCTCAAGAACGGGGAGTCCGCCAAGTTCAGCCTGCGGGTGCAGCTGTTCAGCGGCCGCAAGCTGGCGGTGGAGTTTGTCGGCCAGTACGTGGTGCTGCCCATCAAGCGGGCGGGACACTAACCCCCTCGTCCGGCATCCGATAGCAACAAGGCCTCATGATGAGGCCTTGTTCGTCATTGCGCCGCGGTGGCGGGGGGCGTCTGGGGTCGCCGGAGCGGGCCGCTGCGCCCCTGGGCCGGGTAGCGTACGCCAGTCTCCCAGTCGCAAGTGGCTTCCCCGCTCGGGAAGCGCCATTCAAGGGTCGGGCTCTCAAGGGGGCCGCGCCAGCGCGCCAGCAGCTCGGCGCAGCGCCGCTTGTTCAGCACGCCGAGATCCAGCTGCCACTGGTCGCTGGCGAGATCGACCCCGCCCTGCAACCCGAGCAGGTGGGTGATGGTGGAAGCCCCGCCCTGCTCGATCTGCAGCTTGCCCTGCTCAGCCCTGGCCTTCAGCCTGATGTGGTAGAAGGGGGTATCCCCCTGCTGCATCGCCTGCCACAGGGTCTCGGGGGTCAGGGTGGGCGGGGTCGCCTCCTTGAACCAGTTGTCCAGCAGCGGGTCTATCCCGACCTTGTCCCAGAAGGGATCCCTGGCCTCCAGGCTCAGGCTGCCCTGCAGGGTGTGGCGCCAGTTGCCGGGGGCCTGCTCCGGCTGCGGGGCCAGATCGGCTTGCAGATCCGTCTCCAGATCCACCTTGCCCGCCAGCGAGACGGGGGCATGGAGCAGTTCGCCCCACTTCTCCAGATCCAGCTGCTTGCCCTGCAGTTGCAGGCGGCTCTCCTGCCCGGGCACCTTGCCCCATTGGCCGCTGAGGCTGAGAGAGCCCTCATCCGGCAGCTCGCTGCCGAGCCTGTTGAGCTGCCAGGCGCTGGGGGTCAGCTCCCCATCCAGCACGCCGTTGCGGGCACTCAGGCCATCCCACACCAGCTCGAACCACTTGCTCTCGATGCGTGTACGGCCGAGCAGCGGGCCCGGCTGGTTGTTCCTCAGGCTGAGATCGCTCAGGTAGAGCTGCCAGCCGGTCAGGGAGAGGGGCAGGGTGTCGTCGAAGGAGAGCACCTTGAGCCTGTCGAAGGCCAGCTTGCGCACGTCGATCTGCTGGGGGCGCCAGCCCTGCCACTCCTGCCACCACCCTTCCGGCAGGCTGATGTCCATGCCGCTCAGGGCCATGTCCTTGAGGGTCAGCTTTTGCTGTTGGGGGTCGAGGGCAAGCTCGACATTGAACTCCCCTTCGTATGCCTTGCCCTGCAGCTCGGCCTCGATCTGCCGGGGGGAGAAGGCGAGCTTGCCCTCGATGGCTTCCAGCTGGAACAGGCCGCGGCCCAGATCCGCCAGGGTGCCGGAGAGATAGCCGCTTGGCTGGCTGCCCGCCTGCCAGTCGAAGGCGGTGAGCTGACCGCTGAAGTTGTTGAGGGAGAGCTCCTGCTCTATGGCATTGACGCTGACCCGATCGAGCTGGCCCCGATCCAGGGTGATGCGGCGCAGGGGGAGCTCGCCAGGGGGGATGTCACCGAGCTCGACCCGCATGCCACGGGCCTTGAGAGCGTGCAGTTGCAGGCTGCGATCCGGCCAGTTCAGCACCATGCCGGTCTCCAGCAGACCCTCGAACAGGTTGGTGGTTAGCTTGTCCGTGCTCAGCACCTGTCCCTCCAGTCGCCCCTTGAGGCTGAGGCGGGCCAGGGTGAGTTGCGGCGTCTCCAGCTGGTTGATGCCCAGGGTCAGGTTGGCCTGGGGCTGGCGTTTCGGATCGATCAGCTCCCAGTCGCTCAGGGTGGCGCTCAGACCGCGCAGGGTCAGGGCCTCGCTGTACAGGCTCAGGTTGTCTATGGTGCTGTCGCTGATGGTGAGGGAGTGCACCGGCAGGGTCGGCAGCTGGTTCGGCAGCGGCAGCTTGATGACGGGGCGGATCAGATCCAGGTGGGCGATGCGCACGTCCCGGTTCAGCCAGTCGATGTTGTCTATCTCCAGATAGATCTTCTCCAGCTGCACCGCATCCCCGTATTGCACCTGCTCCGCCAGCAGGGTGTAGGGGTGAAGCGGGTTGAACACCAGCCGGCCTATGGTGACAGGCACGCCGGTCTGCTGGCTGATCCAGCTGGCGATGGGGCCCTTGGCCCGTTCGGCGTCGAACAGGCCGAGGCCGACCCAGACGAATAGCAGCAGGAAGGCAAACAGATAGAGCAGGGCGCGTAGCCAGGAATTCATGGATGCTTTCCTCCTGTTTTGGGGTGTGTTGTCAGGCGTTTGAGTAGTGGTCCCGCAGGCCGAGCCAGCGGCGGATCAGCGGTTCGACATGGTTGGGATGCCTATCCATGAGGAAGCGCGCCATCTTCTGCACCTGGGGAATAAGCGGCTGGTCGCGCACCAGATCGGCGATCTTGAGATCCGCCAACCCGGTCTGGCGGGTGCCGAGCAGTTCCCCCGGGCCGCGCAGCTCGAGATCGCGCTGGGCGATCAGGAAGCCGTCGTTGGTCTCCCGCAGCACCCCGAGCCGGCTCTGGGCCGTCTTGGAGAGGGGGGCATGGTAGAGCAGCACGCAGTGGGAGGCCACCGAGCCCCGGCCGACCCGGCCGCGCAGCTGGTGCAACTGGGCCAGCCCCAGCCGCTCCGGGTTCTCGATGATCATCAGGCTGGCATTGGGCACGTCCACCCCCACCTCGATGACGGTGGTGGCGACCAGCAGTTGCAATATGCCCGCCTTGAACTCCTCCATCACCCGCTGCTTCTCGATGGGGCGCATCCGGCCATGGACCAGGCCTATGTGCAGGCCGGGCAGCCGGGCTTGCAGCTCGGCTGCCGTGTCTTCGGCAGCCTGGCACTCCAGCACCTCGGACTCCTCGATCAGGGTGCAGACCCAGTAGGCCTGCTTGCCCTCCTCGCAGGCGAGTTTGACCCGCTCGATCACATCCTGACGGCGGCTGTCCGGCAGGGCGACCGTGGTGATGGGGGTACGGCCGGGCGGCAGCTCGTCGATGACGGAGGTGTCGAGATCCGCATAGGCCGTCATCGCCAGGGTGCGGGGAATGGGGGTGGCGGTCATGATGAGCTGGTGGGGATGCACCCCTTCCCGCTCCCCCTTCTCGCGCAGGGCGAGGCGCTGGTGCACCCCGAACCTGTGCTGCTCGTCGATGATCACCAGAGCCAGGCGCTGGAACACCACCTGCTCCTGGAAGATGGCGTGGGTACCCACCACCATCTTGACGCTGCCATCGGCAATGGCGGCCAGCGCCTCCTCCCGCGCCTTGCCCTTCTGCTTGCCCGCCAGCCAGCCCACCTTGATGCTGAGGGGGTCCAGCCAGTGGGCGAAGTTGATGGCGTGCTGTTCGGCCAAGAGTTCGGTCGGCGCCATCAGCCCCACCTGGCAACCGTTGCCTATGGCTTGCAGCGCCGCCAAGGCCGCCACCAGCGTCTTGCCGGAGCCCACATCCCCCTGCACCAGCCGCATCATGGGGTGGCTGCGTTGCAGATCCTGGCTTATCTCCGCCACCACCCGGTTCTGGGCGCCGGTGGGGGTGAAGGGCAGGGCGCTTAGCAGCTTTTCCACCAGGGCCGGTGCCGGCTTGAGGGTGCGGGCCAGCTGGGTCTGCGCCTGGGCGCGGACCTTGAGGACAGAGAGGTTGTGGGCCAGCAGCTCTTCCAGCACCAATCGCTGCTGGGCCGGATGCTGGCCGCTCTCCAGCAGGGCCAGCGCCACCGAGGGGGGCGGGCGGTGGAGCAGACGCAGGGCGGCGGCCAGATCGATCTGCTGGGGGTAGAGACCGGCGGGCAGCAGCTCCTCGACGCCATAGAGGTCGAGCTGGGCCAGCGCCTGATCCGTGAGGCTGCGCAGGCTGAGCTGGCGCAAGCCTTCGGTGGTCGGGTAGACGGGGGTGAGCGCCTCTTCGGTCTGGCCGGCCTGCTCCTCGCCGAGCAGCTTGTACTCGGGGTGGGCCATCTCCAGCCCGTACTTGCCGGGACGAGCCTCGCCGAAGCAGCGGATCAGGCGGCCCTGGGCCAGGCTGTTTTTCTGGGCGGCGGTGAAATTGAAGAAACGCAGGGTCAGGCTGCCGGTGCCGTCGCTGATGCGGCACACCAGCATGCGGCGGCGTCCCATGACCAGCTGGGTGTCCTGGATTTCGCCCTCGACGGCGCCGTGCAGCCCGGGGGGCAGATCGCCGATGGGCCACACCTGGGTGCGGTCCTCGTAGCGCAGGGGGAGGTGGAACAGCAGATCCTGTACCGTGGCCAGCCCGAGCCGCTCGAGCTTCTCCAGCATCTTGCTGCCGACGCCCTTGAGGCTATCGAGAGGAATTTTATCCAATTTCATCAATTAGATGCCCGAAAACACTGTAAATATGTCCAGATGATAGGGGTTGTTGCTGTCTCGATGCAAGCCGCGTTGCAGCGGCAGGGGCTTCCCGGGCGGGGTGAGCGTGCGCATACGACAAAGGCCTGCCGAACACGGGAGGCCTTTGGAGGGACGGACAGGGGAGGCGGAGAGAGCTTAGATGATCCGCTTGAGCAGGATATGGGCCCTGACCCTGTGGATCCTGGCAAGCAGCTTGCGCACCTGCTCGGGGTAATCCTTGATCTGCTCGATCTGATCGAAGTGGCTGATGCGACGGGTATGGGCCAGGATGCAGTCGCGCTCCTCCTGGAAGCGCTCGCGCAGATGGTGGTGGCGGTCATGGACCAGCAGGCCGTTCTCCAGATCCAGAGCCCAGGCGCGGGGATTGAGGTTGTTGCCGGTGAGCAGGGCCCACTCCTGGTCCACGAAGATCCCCTTGAGGTGATAGGAGTTCTTGTCGCAGCACCAGAGCATCAGGTTGAGACGGCCGCTGTCGATGTGGTGCTGGTTGCGCTCGGCAAACTTGCGCAGGTTGGTCTCGTAGAGATAGGGCAGGCCGCCTATGGTGGAGAACTTCTCCTCCGGCGGGATGAAGAAGTCGTTGGCTGTCTTGTCGCCCACCACTATGGTCACCTTGCAGCCGCGCTTGAGCAGGGCTTCCACGTCCTTGTTCAACTCCTTGGGGGGGTTGAAGTAAGGGGTGCAGATGAAGATCTCCCGCTCGGTGGCTCGCACCAGATTGCGGATCATCCGGTTGAGCTGGTTGCCGCGCTTGCCCAGGCCCACCATGGGGGTGATGGCGATCTCCTGGCTGTTGGCCGGTATGCTCTCGAATCGGTACTGGCTGGTGCGCAGGTTGTGCTTGAAGCGGCGGATCTGCCCCTTGAGCTGCTTGGCACCCGGGATGCCGGGGCGATCCAGCCGCTGCACGGCCTCGCTCTTGAGGAAGACGTCATCCACGTAGTTGACCATGCTGCGGGTCAGGGCCTGGCTGTGGATCTGGTGATAGCGATCGAAGCGGTAGCGCTCCTGCTGGTGCAGGTAGATGTCGTTGAGGCTGGCACCCGAGTAGAGCAGGATGTCGTCGAAGATGAAGCCCTTGAGGTGCAGGACGCCGAGCAGCTCGCGGCCCTTGACCGGCACGCCGTAGATCTCGATCTGGTGTTCATGGCGGGCGGCCATGGTCTGATACATCAGGTGGTTGCCCCCCTGCTTGCCCTTGCCGATCAGGCCGCGCTGGGCACGGTGGAAGTCGACGAAGACCTTGATGTCGAGGGCGGGGTTGCGCTGCTTGGCGGCGTAGAGGGCAGAGAGGATCTCCCGTCCCGCCTCGTCATCCTGCAGGTAGAGGGCGATCAGATAGATACGCTGGGTCGCGCCCGCGATGAGCGAGAGGATACGGCTCTTGAAATCCTTGGCGCTGTTGAGTACCTGGAACTGATCTGCGGCAACCGCGATCTGGGGTAAACGTGCCAGCAACTGTCGATAATGTGCCGATGAATGCATAGAGAAGCCTGAAATCACGGGATGAAGCGTTCCACTCGGGGCGATGAATAGGCAATTCTAGCAATCTGTGGCGACGGGCCCAAGCAAGAATCCGTAAAAATGTCGATGGAACGCCATATCGGGGCCGCCGGATGGGGCCCCGATATGGGGGAGTTAGAAGACGATGCTTGCCATGGCAACGATGAGGAAGGCGATGGTACCGAGCAGTGTCTCCATCACGGTCCAGGTCTTGAGGGTGGTCTTCTCGTCCATGTTGAGGAAGCGGCTGACCAGCCAGAAACCGGAGTCGTTGAAGTGGGAGAGCACGGTCGCCCCACCGGCGATGGCGATGACGATGAAGGTCAGGTCCAGATCGCTCAGCCCGGCCGTGGCCGCGACCGTCGGCGCCATCAGGGCGGCCGTGGTGGTCAGGGCCACTGTGGCAGACCCCTGGGCCACCCGCAGGGCGGTGGAGACCAGGAAGGCGGCCAGGATCACCGGCATGCCGGTGTCGGAGAGCACGTCGGCCAGGGCCGTGCCGATGCCGCTGGCACGCAGCACGCCGCCGAACATGCCACCGGCACCCGTTACCAGGATGACGGCGCAGACCGGGGCCAGGGCGTCGTTGCAGAACTTCTCGAGCTGCACCTTGCCCTGGGTCTGACGGAACAGCCAGAGGGCATAGAGCACTGTGATGAGCAGGGCCACCGGGGTCTTGCCGACCATGCGCAGCACGTTGACCCAGTCCGCACCCTTGTCGATGACACCCATGACGCCCAGGGTGTTGAGACCGGTATCCATGAAGATGAGCACCAGCGGCAGCAGCAGGATGGAGATCACCTGGCCAAAGCTCGGCGCCTTGTCGGAGAGTCGCTCCGCGGTCTCGGTGAAGCTCGGGGGCAGGGGCAGCTCAAACTTCTTGCCGGACCAGAGCCCGAACAGATAGGCACCCAGGTACCAGGTCGGCAGCGCGACCAGCAGACCCACGACGGTGAGCAGCCCAATGTTGGCGCCCAGCAGTTCGCTGGCGGCCACCGGGCCCGGGTGCGGCGGCAGGAAGGCGTGCATCACCGCGAAGGCACCGGCGGAGGGCAGGGCATATTTGAGGACTGAGCCGCCGAACTGCTTGGCCACGCTGAAGATGATGGGCAGCATGACGATGAGGCCGGCATCGAAGAAGATAGGGAAGCCGAACAGCAGGGAGGCGATCCCTAGCGCGAAGGGGGCGCGGTGGGAGCCGAAGCGGTTGATCAGGGTGTCGGCAAGCACCTTGGCGCCCCCCGTCATCTCCAGGATCCTGCCTATCATGGCCCCGAGGCCAACCAGCAGCGCGACCGAGGCCAGGGTGCCGCCGAAACCGGTCAGCATGGTGGGGATCACCTGGTCATAGGTGACCCCGGTGGCCAGGGCCGTCAGCATGCTGACCAGGGTCAATGCCACGAAGGCATGTACCTTGAATCGCATGATCAGCACCAGCAGCATGACGATAGCGCCAGCGGCTACCGAGAGCAGGTAGGCGACATCGGGTGTGTTCATCGCTCCGTCCATAAAATGTCCTCAAATGGTTCTAGTAGTTGTTCTGCACATTTCTGTGCTCCACTTCACATTGCGCAACGTTACCGGTAACATGTTACCGGTAACGTGCTAACTTAGAACCCATCAGGTAAACGTTTTTTGAAAAGTGAGAGAGAGGTCAAATAATGGCGGGCAAGAGCATTATCGTGATGGGTGTGTGTGGCAGTGGCAAGTCCAGCATAGGCCTCAAGGTGGCCAGCGCCCTGGGCGCCAAGTTCATCGACGGTGATGATCTGCACCCCCGCGCCAACATCCAGAAGATGGCGGGCGGCAACCCTCTCAACGACGAAGACAGGGCGCCCTGGCTGGAGCGGATCCGCGATGCGGCCTACAGCCTGGAGCAGAAGAACGAGCTGGGCGTCATCGTCTGCTCGGCCCTCAAGAAGCAGTACCGCGACCAGATCCGCGAGGGCAACGAATCGGTGCACTTCCTGTTTCTGGACGGCAGCCAGTCCCTCATTCTCGACCGGATGCGGGCACGCCAGGGCCACTTCATGCGGGAAGGCATGGTAAAGAGTCAGTTTGAGACCCTGGAGCGGCCGGATGGCGAGGCCGGTGTGTTTCGCGTCGACATAGACGGCACCTTCGAGCAGGTGGTCGACCGCGCCGTCACCGCCCTGGCGCAGGTGCAATGAGCCATTTCGCGCGCCCGGCCCCGGTCGATCGCGCCCGTATTTCCGTGTTGGAGACAATCCTATGACCCATCCCGTGATCACCGAGGTGACCAACCGCATCCGCGAGCGCAGTGTCGCCCGCCGCCAGGCCTTCCTGGCCCGCATCCAGCGCCAGGCCGAGCAGGGCAAGACCCGCGCCTCCCTCTCCTGCGGCAACCTGGCCCACGCCGTGGCCGCCTCCAGCTGTGACGACAAGGGGCGCATCCTCGACATGACCCGCGCCAACGTGGCCATAGTCACCGCCTACAACGACATGCTGAGCGCCCATCAGCCCTATCAGGGCTACCCGGACATCATCAAGGGGGCGCTGGCCGGACTCGGCCACAGCGCCCAGGTCGCCGGCGGCGTGCCCGCCATGTGCGACGGCGTGACCCAGGGCCAGCCGGGGATGGACATGTCCCTGTTCTCCCGGGATCTCATCGCCCAGGCCACCGCGGTCTCCCTCTCCCACAACACCTTCGACGCCACCCTGCTGCTCGGCATCTGTGACAAGATAGCCCCGGGCCAGATCATGGGGGCCCTCTCCCACGCCCACCTGCCCACCGCCTTCGTGCCCGCCGGCCCCATGGCGAGCGGCATAGGCAACGACGAGAAGGTGAAGGTGCGCCAGCAGTACGCCGCCGGCGAAGTGGGCCGCGATGCTCTGCTGAAGATGGAGTGCGGCGCCTACCATTCGGCTGGCACCTGTACCTTCTACGGCACCGCCAACACCAACCAGCTGGTGTTCGAGGCCATGGGGCTGATGCTGCCGGGCTCCGCCTTCGTCCACCCCCACAGCGAGCTGCGCCACGCCCTCACCGAGGAGGCGGCCCGTCGTATCAGCGCCATGATCCCGGGCTCCCCGGCCTACCGCCCCCTGAGCCAGGTGCTGGACGAGCGCGCCCTGGTCAACGGCCTGGTGGCCCTGCTCGCCTCCGGCGGCAGCACCAACCACAGCATCCACATGGTGGCGCTGGCCCGCGCCGCCGGCCTGGAGCTGACCTGGGACGACTTGAGCGACCTCTCCGACGTGGTGCCGCTCTTGGTGCGCATGTACCCGAACGGCCCGGCGGACGTGAACGCCTTCGAGCAGGCGGGGGCCGTGCCTGGCCTGATGCGCCGGCTGGCGGAGGCGGACCTGATCCACCTGGATGCCACCCCGGTGTTTGGCGAGATGCAGGATTACCTCAGCCGCCCCGCGCTGGTGGAGGGCAAGCTGGTGTGGCAGCCGGTGGGGGAGAGCACGGATCCGAGCGTGTTGTCCGTCGCTGGCAGCGTGTTCCAGGCCACCGGCGGCACCAAGCTGCTCAGTGGTAACCTGGGCCGCGCCGTGGTCAAGGTCTCGGCGGTCGCCCCCGAGTATCGTGTCATCGAAGCGCCGGCCCGGGTCTTCTCCTCCCAGCATGCGGTGGAGGCGGCCTACAAGGCCGGTGAGCTGAACCAGGACGCCGTCATCGTGGTGCGCCACAATGGTCCGGCGGCCAACGGCATGCCGGAGCTGCACAAGCTGATGCCGGTGCTCGGAAACCTGCAGAAGGCGGGTCACAAGGTGGCTCTGGTCACCGACGGCCGTCTCTCCGGCGCCTCCGGCAAGATCCCGGCCGCCATCCACGTCACCCCGGAAGCGCTGCACGGCGGGGCCATAGGCCTGCTTGTCGATGGCGATCTGCTGCGGGTGGACGCGGTGACCGGCAGCCTCGACTGCCTGACCGATTTGAGCGGCCGCACCCAGGCCGAGATCGACCTCACTCTGGAACAAGAGGGGTGGGGCCGTGAACTGTTCAGCGTGATGCGTCGCGCGGTATCGAGCGCCGAGTGCGGCGCCACCATCTTTGACTGAGGAAGAGCTATGCAGAACTGGAAAGTGACCCCTGCCGAGGTGTTTGCCGCCTCCCCCCTGGTGCCCGTGATGGTCATCAACGACCTGGAGCAGGCCCTGCCGATGGCCAAGGCGCTGCTCGACGGTGGCATCTCTGTGTTCGAGATCACCCTGCGCACCCCGGTGGCCCTCGATGCCATCGCCCTGATCGCCAAGGCGATGCCGGATGCCATGGTCGGTGCCGGTACCGTGCTCAACTGCGCGCAGTTTGACGCCGCCGTCGCCGCCGGTGCTCGCTTCGTCATCTCCCCGGGGATGACCCCGGCCCTGTTGACCCATGCGGCCAACAGCACTGCGCCGCTGATCCCGGGCGTCGCCACGCCGTCCGAGGTGATGCAGGCGCTGGAAGCGGGCTACGACCATCTGAAGTTCTTCCCGGCCGAAGCGAACGGCGGCACCAAGGCGCTGGCCGCCATTGCCGCGCCGCTGCCCCAGGTACGGTTCTGCCCCACCGGCGGTATCGGCCCGAAAAACGTCGCCGACTACCTGGCGCTCAAGTGCGTGGCCACCGTCGGCGGCTCCTGGATGCTGCCGGCCGATGCGGTCAAGAGCGGCAACTGGGAGGAGGTGACCCGCCTCTCCCGGGAAGCGGTTGAAATGGTTAAACGCTAAGTGCCTATCGTTTAGATAAATTGAACAGGCCACCCTTGGGTGGCCTGTTGTTTTTCCGGCTCCGGGAGGCCGGAAGGCCATTTACACTGAGCCGTCGGCTGGCTTAAGGTCGGGGGCCTGTCCTCCACGCTGTCGCCCCTTATGAGCTTTCTTCATCACGCCTACCCGCTAGGGCACCTCACCGCGCTGCACAGCCACCCCCAGGCCCAGTACTGCTACCTGCACCAGGGGGGCGGCGTCATCACAGGCTGCGACGGCGGCGGCTTGCTGGTGGCCGGCCAGCTCTGCCTGATCCCCGCCGGCTGGGCACACGAGTTTCGCGTGCTGCGCCACTCCCGCCTCTCGCTGCTCTACACCCCGCAATCGGCATCTACCACTTTCAGTCAGTTGCAGGTGAGCCCAATGCTGGCGGGTCTCTTCGCCCGTCTGCCCGAGCTGGAGGAGGGGGAGACGCGGGATGCCTATCTGAAGGTGCTGCGCCACGAGCTGGCACTCGCCCCCCCGCTGGCGGGGCAGATCCCCCTGGCCGCGGATCTGGATCCGCGCCTGCTGCGAGTGCTGGAGAGGCTGTGTCAGGCCCCCTCCGTCAAGGTGACGCTGGAGGCACTGGCGGTCGATTGCGGCGCCTCGGTGCGCACCCTCAATCGCCTCTTTGCCCGGCAGCTGGGGTGCAGTTTCCGCCAGTGGCGGGAGCGGGTGCTGATGGGGCGGGCCCGTCAGTTGCAGCATCAGGGGATGGCGCCTGCCGAGATTGCCGGGATCCTCGGCTATGAGGATCCCGACGCCTTCTCGGCGGCCCTGACGCGGGTGATGGGCCGCGGCTCAGCGCCGTGAGCCTATGTCTGCGTCCTCCTTGCCCCCCGCCAGCAGGCAGGTGACCTCCTCGGTGTGACAGAGCCGGCCCTCGCGAAAGGTGAAGAGGCCGCTCACCTTGCAGGCCAGGGTGCCGCCATCCTGGCGGGTGGCTCGAACCAGGTGGGTGGAATGGACCCGCTCCCCCAGCTCCAGGGTGGCGACAAACTCGATGGTGGCCTCGGCCAGATGGCTTCTCAAGGCGGCGATATGCTGGCGAAAGGCGGCGTAGTCGAGGGTCTCGCCATTCACCTGCTGGCAGTAGTCCGGGCTGAACCAGGCGTCGAGCTCGGCCAGGGTGAAGCCGGGATCGCAGATGACACGCTGCAGGCAGGTCTTCAATCGTTCGGTGTGGTTCATCTTCTGCTCCTGAATGTGGGACAAGCTGCGCCAGCATAAGTCAGTGAGCAGGGAGGATCCCGGGAGGACGCGCCATCATGGCGGCCACAGGCGCCAAGGTGGCGCCGGGGGATGAAGGAGCGGGATCAGCCCAGGCTCTCCCCCTCATAGAGGGAGAAGCCCATGTCCTTGCGGTGCTCGGCCTGGGGTTGCCCATTGAGCCTGGCCAGCAGCATGGCGGCCGCCTCGCGGCCGATGGCCTCGCGCGGGGTGCTGATGCTGGCGAGCTTGGGGGTCATGGCGTGGCCGATGTCGAGGGCGTTGCAGCCGGCGATGGCGATCTGCTGGGGCACGGGTATCCACCTGGCCTGGCACTGCAGCAGGGCACCGACCGCCACGTCGTCGTTGGTGCAGAACAGACCGTCGAGATCGGGATAGCGGGCCATGGCCTGCTCCAGCAGCTGGCCACCCAGGGTGAAGCTGGAGGACTGCTCGGTCAGCAGGTGCTGGCCATCCAGGCCGAAGTCCGCCATCGCCTGGTAGTAGCCCTCCATCCGCAGCTGGGTACGCACGTCGAGGCGCGCCCCCAGGTAGACCACCTTGCGCCGTCCCCGGCGCAGCATCTCTGTTACCATGGCCCGGGCGGCGGCCCGGTGATCCATGCCCACCACCATGTCGATGGGGGAGAGCGGCAAGTCCATGGTCTCCACCACCGGAATGCCGGCGGTGGCGATCATCTTGCGGGTGCGATCCGTGTGCTGGGTATCGGCGAGGATGAGACCATCCACGTTGTAGGAGAGCAGGGAGGCGACCTGCTCCTCCTCCCGCTCCGGGCTGTAGCCGTAGTGGGCGAGCAGGGTCTGGTAGCCGGCGGGCCGGGTCACCGCCTCTATGCCGTGGATCACCGCCGAGAAGACCTGGTTGGAGAGGGAGGGGATCAGTATGCCGATCGCCTTGCTGGTGGCGTTGGAGAGCATGTCCGGTGCCCGGTTCGGGATATAGCCGAGCTCCTCCACCGCCGCGGCGATCCGTTCACGGGTGCCTTCGGCCACGGCGGACGGGTCACGCAGGTAGCGGCTGACGGTCATCTTGGTGACCCCGGTCAGGTCGGCGATGTCCTGCAGGGTGGGGCGGCGCTTGCGGGTGTCGTTCATCTCGGGGTCCGGCAAAGAATGTTACAGGTAACATTACCGTTTTTGCGCAACAAAGTCAGCATATGACGCCATGACAGGAGAGGCTGGGGATGATCAAGGGCAAGTGCTTCGAGGGGAAAAGGTTCGAGCAGCAGGAGGTGGAGGGGGAGCAGTTCTCGGAGTGCCGCTTCGTCGACTGCAACTTCTCCTGGCTGGATCTGAGCGATAGCCGCTTCATCGATTGCAGCTTCTATGAGCGGGAGCGCGAGCTCGGCTGCCTGTTGCAGGGCTGCGATATGCGGGAGGCGAGCTTCCTGCGCTGCGATCTCACCCTGGCGGATCTTAGCCGCAGCCAGTGCCTGGGGCTGGAGATGCGCGACTGCCAGGCCATGGGCATCAACTTCGCCCACGCCAGCTTTGCCAACCAGATCACCGCCAAGAGCTACTTCTGCGAGGCCCATCTGACCGGCAACAATTTCAGCTACGCCAACTTCGACGGCTGCCTGCTGGAGAAGTGCGAGCTCGGCGGCAACCGCTGGCAGGGGGCCAGCCTGCTGGGGGCCTCATTGGCGGGATCCGATCTCAGCGGCTCCGAGTTTGGCCAGATCGACTGGACCAGCTTCAACCTGCAGGGCTGCGATCTGCGCCAGTGCGACCTGCCCGGGCTGGATCTGCGCCGGGTCAACCTGGACGGCGTGCAGATCAATGAAGAGCAGCAGCAGGGGCTGCTGGAGCAGATAGGGCTGGTGGTCTTCCCCTGAGCGGGGTGGAAAAGAGGTAAATTTTCATCAATGGGGGAGCGGTTGACCTGAGGGTATGCCGCCATTCGCTCCCTTCTCCCCTCGCGGGAGAAGGGCTGGGGATGAGGGGGCGCTGGCTCAGCGTCTGGCCAGCCACTTGGTCGGGTTGATCGCCTCACCCTGATAGCGGATCTCGAAGTAGAGGCCGGAGCGCTCCTGTCCGCCGCTGTCGCCGACCAGGGCCACGGGTTCCCCCTGCTCCACCTTCTGCCCCACCTGACGCAGCAGCGACTGGTTGTGGCCGTAGAGGCTCATGTAGCCGCGGCCATGGTCGATCACCAGCAGCATGCCGAAGCCGTCCAGCCAGTCCGCATAGACCACCTGGCCCGGTGCCACCGCCTTGACCTGGGTTCCCTCGCTTGCGCCTATCAGGGTGCCCTTCCACTTGAGCTCGGCGGTGCGCGGCGAGCCGTAGGAGATGAGGATGGGGCCCTGCACCGGCCAGCGCAGGTTGCCACCCGTGCTCAGACCGCCGTAGCCGTTGCTGCTCGCCTTGGCGCTGCTGCGCGCGGCGGCTTGCTGCTTCGCCACCCGGTTCTGCTGTTCGGTGACTCTCTGCTGCTCGGCGGCGAGCCTTTGCTGTTCGCCGGCCTGGCGCTGCTGGGCCGCGATCCGTTGCTGCTCGGCAATCCGCTTCTGCTCCGCGGCCAGGCGCTGGGCCTCCAGGCGGCGCTGGCGCTCCTGCTCGGCCTTGATCTTGGCGAGGCGCTCCCGCTCGGCCCGTTCGCGGCGTTCCTGCTCTTCCCGCTGGCGGCGCAGCTCTTCCAGCCGGGCCTTCAGGGCCTTCTCCGCCTTGACCAGCTTGGTGAGCTTCTGCTCGTCGTTTTGCACCGATTGCTGCAACTGGTTGCGCACCTTGGCCCGGCTCTGCTGGCTGGCCAGCAGGCTCTGGTGATGCTGCTGCTGTTCGCCGAGCAGGGTCTGCAGCCGGGTCTCGGTCTCTTTGGTGGCCAGCTGGTTTTTCGCCAGCTTGTTGCGGGTGGCGCGCAGGGCGTCTATGGCCTCGATGCGGGCCTTGTTGAGATAGTCGTAGTAATCGAGAGAGCGGCTCAGCTTGGCCGGATCCTGCTGGTTGAGCAGCAGCTTGAGGTAGTCGTGGTTGCCCGCCTGGAAGGCGCTTTCCGCCTGCTTGGCCAGCAACTGTTTCTGGTGTTTCGCTTGTTGTTCCAGCGCCAGCTTGTCCTGCTGCAGCTCGGCCAGCTTCTGCTGGTTCTGCTTCAGTTGCAGTCTGGTCTGATCCAGCTTGGCGGCGGCGGCCGAGATGGCCTGCTCGTCAGCCTTGAGCTGGGTGTTGAGCTTGGCAAGCTCCTGCTTGCTGAGCTTGAGGGTCTTCTGCTGTTCCTTGATCTCGGACTGCATGGCTCCCAGCTGCTGGTTCGCAGCCTGGGCCGTGCCGGCACCGCCGACCAGGCAAAAAAACAGCGCGCCGGCCAACAGGCCGACGCGACTGGTTTTCTGTGAAATAACTTCGCATCCCCGCATGGGGCAGGATTATTTCAGAATCATCAGGGGCTTGCCAGTCATTTCCGGCGGGACAGGCAGACCCATCAGAGTCAGCATGGTCGGGGCCAGATCGGACAGTTTGCCCCCTTCCAGCACCTCGGCCTTGCGACCGAAATAGATGAGGGGAACCGGCAGATTGGTGTGGGCGGTGTGCGCCTGACCAGTCTCTTCGTCCAGCATCTTCTCGGCGTTGCCGTGGTCGGCGGTGATCAGGCACTCGCCACCCACTTCGGCCAGGGCCTCGGTGACGCGACCGATGCAGTGATCAACGGCTTCGCAGGCCTTGACGGCCGCATCGAACACGCCGGTGTGGCCAACCATGTCGCCGTTCGGGTAGTTGCAGATGATGACGTCGTACTTGCCGCTCTTGATGGCACCGACCAGCTTGTCGGTCAGCTCTTCGGAGCTCATCTCCGGCTGCAGATCATAGGTGGCCACTTTCGGGCTGGCGACGATCTCGCGATCTTCGCCGGTGAAGCAGGACTCTTCGCCACCGTTGAAGAAGAAGGTGACGTGAGCGTACTTCTCGGTCTCGGAGATGCGCAGCTGGGTCTTGCCCTGCTTGGCCAGCCATTCACCCAGGGTGTTGACCAGGGCGGTGGGCGGGTAGGCGCAGGCAGTCTTGATGTCGGCCGCGTATTCGGTCAGCATCACGAAGTTCAGCGCCGGGGTGGCGGCGCGGGCGAAGCCGGTGAAGTCGCTGTCTACGAAGGCGCGGGTGATCTCGCGGGCACGGTCGGCACGGAAGTTCATGAAGATCAGCGCATCGCCATCTTCCATCGGTGCGGCGTCGCCGATGCGGGTGGCCTTGACGAACTCGTCGTTCTCGTCGCGGGCATAGGCGGCAGCCAGGGCTTCGGTGGCGCTGTCGGCGGTGAACTCGCCCTTGCCCTGGGTCATCAGGTCATAGGCCTGCTGCACGCGATCCCAGCGGTTGTCACGGTCCATGGCGAAGTAGCGGCCGATCATGGAGGCGAAACGACCCTTGCCCAGCTTGGCGAACAGGGCGTCGAACAGCTCGATGGAGGACTGGGCGGAGCGCGGCGGGACGTCGCGGCCATCCAGGAAGGCGTGGAAGTAGATCTTCTCGGCGCCACGCTTGGCGGCCATCTCGATCATGCCCATGATGTGCTCTTCGTGGCTGTGTACGCCACCCGGGGACATCAGGCCCATGATGTGCACGGCCTTGCCCTTGGTCACGGCGGCGTCAACAGCCTTGCCCAGCTCGACGTTCTGGAAGAAGTCGCCGTCCTGGATGTCCTTGGAGATGCGGGTCAGCTCCTGATAGACGATGCGACCGGCGCCGATGTTGACGTGGCCCACTTCGGAGTTGCCCATCTGGCCGTCCGGCAGACCCACATCCAGGCCGGAGCCGGAGATCAGGGTGCTGGTGTAGTCGCGGGCCAGGCGGTCCAGGTTCGGGGTCTTGGCGGCGGCAACGGCGTTGTGCTCTTGCTTGGTGCTGTAGCCCCAACCGTCCATGATGACCAGAACCAAAGGTTTCTTAGCTGTTGACATAAGACTATGTCCTCTCGGATAGGAATGAATTGCGGGAAGTGAAACTAGCGTAATATTACTACATCTGCCGAAATAGTCACCTGATAGCCAAGTCCTTCTCTAGCCTCGTTTTTTAACTGTTATCCCACTGTTTTCGGCATGTTACCGGCTTGTCTTTGTGCACGATTCTCCCCCTGGCGCCTCTCTCCCGAGGCGGGTGGCGGCCCCTTCCCCAAGGCGGTCTGGGGGCGGGCAATCCCTGATGGGAGCTTGCTCTCGCTTTGCCGCCAAGATGGCTGATCTTATCAAGGGCCCCATGTATACTCGGGCCCTTGTCTTGGTCCCTGGATAGTAGAAGATGCAAGAGTATTTGGATTTTGCGGCCCGCAACCCGCTGCTGACCGCAGCCTGGTTGGGCCTGGCAGGCACCCTGGTGTATACCACTGTGCGTGCTCGTTTTTCTCCGGTGAAGGCGGTGAACAATCACGGCGCCACCCTGCTGATCAACCGTGAAAATGCCACTGTGGTGGACATTCGCAGTCAGGATGAGTTTGCCAAGGGTCATCTGGCCGGCGCCCATCACCTGCCCCTCACCCAGATCCAGGCGAACAATCTGGGGCCGGTTGAAAAGCACAAAGATGCCCCCATCATAGTGGTGTGCGAGTCGGGGATGACCGCTGGTGGCGCGGGTCGCCAACTGAGCAAAGCCGGTTTCAAACAGGTATATGTGCTCAGCGGTGGCATGGCCCAATGGCGTGCAGATAATCTGCCGGTGACCAAAAAACGCTGATTTAAGGGCCTGCGCCCACTCATTTTCTTAAAAAGGAATCAAACGAAATGGCTGACGAAATCAACAACCAGGAAGTGCAACCGGAATTCCACATCCAGCGTGTCTACACCAAGGATGTCTCCTTCGAAGCCCCGAATACTCCGCACATCTTCCAGAAAGAGTGGCAGCCGGACGTCAAGCTGGACATGGACACCAAGACCAATGTCCTGGCTGACGGCGTGTACGAGGTCGTGCTGACCCTGACCGTGACCTGCAAGCTGGAAACCGAGACCGCCTTCCTGTGTGAAGTGCAGCAGGCCGGTATCTTCACCATCGGCAACCTGCCGGAGCCGCAGCTGGCACACTGCCTGGCCGCCTTCTGCCCGAACATCCTGTTCCCTTATGCCCGTGAAGCCGTGGCCAACCTGGTGAGCAAGGGTTCCTTCCCGCAGCTGAACCTGGCACCGGTCAACTTCGACGCCCTGTTTGCCCAGCACATGGCACAGGTTCAGGCCCAGCAGGCGACTGCGGAAGCCTGATAATGGCCGACCAGATCGCAATCTCGGTCTTGGGGGCGGGGTCTTATGGCTCCGCCCTTGCCATTTCTCTGGCGCGCAACGGCCATCCGACCCTGCTGTGGGGTCACGATCCCGCCCATGTCGCCGAGCTGGAACAAGACCGCTGCAACAAGGCGTTTCTGCCTGATGTCCCTTTCCCCGCCGATCTGCAGCTGACTGCGGATCTGCAGGCGGCGGTGCAGGCCGCACCAGTGCTGCTGCTGGTGGTACCGAGCCATGTGTTCGGCCAGGTGCTGGCCCGGGTCAAACCCTTCCTGCGTCCCGATACCCGTATCGCCTGGGCCACCAAGGGGCTGGAGCCGGACAGCGGCCGCCTGCTGCAGGACGTGGCCCGTGACGTGCTGGGGGAGACTATCCCGCTGGCGGTGATCTCGGGCCCGACCTTCGCGAGGGAGCTGGCCGCCGGCCTGCCGACCGCCATCTCGGTGGCGTCGACCCACGACGACTTCGCCGACGATCTCTCGCAACTGCTGCACTGCGGCCGCTCGTTCCGGGTCTATACCAATCCGGACTTCATCGGTCTGCAGCTGGGGGGGGCGGTCAAGAACGTCATCGCCATCGGCGCCGGTCTCTCCGACGGGCTGGGCTTTGGCGCCAACGCCAGAACCGCGCTCATCACCCGCGGTCTGGTGGAGATGCAGCGCCTCGGTGCCGCCCTCGGGGCCGATGCCAAGACCTTCATGGGGATGGCAGGGCTCGGGGATCTGGTGCTGACCTGTACCGACAACCAGTCCCGCAACCGTCGCTTCGGTCTGGCCCTCGGGGCCGGCAAGTCGGTGGAAACCGCCATGACCGAGATAGGTCAGGTGGTGGAAGGCTATCGCAACACCAAGGAGGTGCATCTGCTGGCGGCCCGTTGCGGCGTCGAGATGCCCATCTGCGAGCAGATCTTCAAGGTGCTGTACGAAGGCAAAAACCCGAAAGAGGCGGCCATCGCCCTGCTGTCGCGAGACAAGAAGGACGAGTGATCTGCCCGCCGCAGAATGCAAAAGGCCCCGCCAGCTGGCGGGGCCTTTTCTTTGCCGCAGAGCAGCAAATCAATAGTAGGAGTGATCGCCACGCTGGTGCTCGGTGGCATCCTTCACGCCGTTGAGCTCGCCCGGGAATTTCTCCAGCAGCTGCTTCTCGATCCCCTCTTTCAGGGTGTAATCCACCTGAGAACAGCCGTTGCAACCACCACCAAACTGCAAAATCGCCAGCTTGTCGTCGGTAATGTCAATCAAGGTCACCTTGCCACCGTGACCGGCCAGCATGGGGTTCACTTCAGACATCAGCACGTACTCGATGCGGTCGGCCAGGGGCGCATCGTCGGCCACCTTGCGCATCTTGGCGTTTGGCGCCTTGAGGGTGAGCTGGGAGCCCATCTGATCGGTGACGAAATCGATGGTGGCATCGACCAGGTAAGGGGCGCTCAGGGGATCGACCAGGCAGTCGAAGCCGCTGAAGGGCAGGTGTTGATCTTCCGGATCGACCGCGTCGGGTGGGCAATAGGATACGCCGCACTCGGCATTCTGGGTTCCCGGATTGACCACAAACACCCGGATGTTGGTGCCATCAGGCTGCTTTTCCAGCAACTTGCGGAAGTGGGCCTGGGCGGTGTCGGAAATGCTGATCATCACTATCCTCATAAACCTGAGTGTACGACTAGGGTATTCATGATAACTCGCTTGGCGGGGCTTGGGTAGCGTGTCGATGGCGAGCTTGTGAGCCCGGGCGTATCGGAATCATGCCGCCATCGGCCTGCTTGGCCGGATCCCTGCCAGGTTATTTGGGGTGTCTGAGGGTACGGCAGATGGCCCACACCTCCACCTCTGTTATGCCACTCTCATGAAGCAACCGGGTGAGCTGACCTGCGGTGGCTCCCGTGGTGACCACGTCGTCGAGCAGGGCCACGTGGCGGTAATGGTGGGGCGCTATCTGGAAGGCGCCGCGCAGGTTGCGCCGCCGCTGGCCGGCACTGAGCCGGGTTTGCTGCGGTGTGGCCCTGATCCTGCGCAGCAGCCGGGTGTCGCAGGGGATGCCGGTGAGCTCGCCGAGGGCGGTTCCTATCTCCTCTGCCTGATTGAACCCGCGCCACCACTGGCGCCACCAGTGCAGGGGGACGGGGATGATGGCCTCGGGAGGATCGTCTCCCTCCAGATGGTCGGCCAGCAGGCGAGCAAGCAGCGGCGCCAGCAGGATCTGGCCCGAGTATTTCAGCCGGGGAATAAGCAGGGAGTAGGGGAGCTGATAGTCACCGATCACCTGCAGCCGCTCCCAGGGAGGGGGCCTGCGCTGGCAGCGTCCGCACAGCAGCTCGTTTCCTGCCTGGTGCTCTGGCAAGGGGGTCGCGCACAGCCTGCATTTGCGGCAAGGCTGGTGCAGGGACTGCTGACACCAGCGGCACAGCAGAGGCTGATCATCACAGGGCTGGCGACAGAGCAGGCAGAGGCCGAGCCAGTCGGACCGGCTGCCGAGGATCGGACTTGCTTTGGCGAGCAGCCGCTTTAACATGCAGGCTCCAAGCAGATGAACAGGGATCTTGAGTCTAGATGAGCGTATCGGTTGAGCGGTTTGGCCAGGGGCAGGACCTGGTGTTGTTGCATGGCTGGGGCATGAATGGTGCTGTCTGGCACGGTATTGCCCAGCAGTTGGCGGCCCACTATCGGTTGCACCTGGTGGACTTGCCCGGGTTTGGCAACAGCCCCCTGCAGGAGGGGAGTGACTACTCCCTGCCCTGGCTGGCGGAGCAGGTCGCCACCGTCCTGCCGGAAAAATGCCATCTGCTCGGCTGGTCCCTCGGCGGCCTGGTGGCGAGCCAGCTGGCCCTGACTCGGCCCGAGCGCCTCCACTCCCTCATCACTGTCGCCAGCTCCCCCTGCTTCATGGCCCGGGATGAGTGGCCCGGGATAGCCCCCAAGGTGCTGGCGGGGTTCAACCAGATGCTGGCGGGGGACTTCATGCAGACCATAGAGCGCTTCCTGGCGATCCAGGCCATGGGCAGCGAACATGCCAGAAACGACATTCGCCAGTTGCGCCACTGGCTGGCAGAGCGTCCGGCTCCCCGGCTTGCCGCGCTGGAGGCGGGTCTCGGCCTGCTGGCCGACGTGGATCTGCGGGATGCGCTGGTCGGCCTGGATCTGCCCTGGCTGCGCATCTATGGCCGGCTGGATTCCCTAGTGCCCAAGGCGGCCATACCGCTGCTGGACGAGCGCTATCCCGCGAGCCGCAGCCTGGTGCTGGAGAAGGCCTCACACGCCCCCTTTATCTCCCACCCAGAGCCCTTCATCACCCTGTTGCGGCAGTTCATTGGCTGATCCTTGAGCGACATGCTTCAATAACGCTTCGAGGTGGTGGATAATCAGCCAACCATGAAAGGAGTGAGCCGATGCGTATCGATTCTGCCATGACCACGGGCGTACAGGGATTCCAGCGGGCCGAGCAACTGGCCGGCCAGGCATCCGGCCAGCTCGCCCGCCTCAACACCCCGTCGGGCGACCAGGTACAGGTGACGGACGAGCTGGTGAATCTCAAGGTGGCCGAGCTGCATGCCGGCGCCTCCGCCAAGGTGATCCAGACCGCCAGCGACATGCTGGGCACCCTGATCGACATCAAGGTGTGAGATGAACGTCAACGTCGCTCTGCCGTCCTTCATCCTCCATCGTCTGCAACCGCAGGCTGACATGGTTGGGGACCTTGATCGACATCAGGGTATGAGATGAACGTCAACGTCGCTCTAGCATCCCTCATCCCCCATCAACTGCAACCGCAGGCTGACATGGGTGGGGACCTTGATCGACATCAGGGTGTGAGATGAACGTCAACGTCAGTCTGCCGCTTCTGATCCCCAATCAACTGCAGCCGCAGACGGAATCAGCGCAGACTGACAACCGCCGCGCAGAGCTGGTGCCTCCCAGCCGCCAGAGCGAGGCCTCCAACGCCGAGTCCGGCGTCGCCTCCCAGAAAGACAAGTCCAGAGCCGCCCAGACCAATTCCAATCCGCCCGCCGTTTCGACCCGGGATAATGCGCAGGCCAGCCCGACGACCCCGTCCCATCGCTTCGTCGAGGCCACGGGGGAGGAGAGCCAGCGCCGACAGCAGCAGGATCCCGAACAGCAGGAGCAACAGAGGCAGCAACGCCAGCTGGCCGCGCTGGTGGAGCGGGATCTCGAGGTGCGCAAGCACGAGCAGGCGCACCAGATGGCAGGCGGCGAGCATGCGGGCAGCCCCAGCTACCAGTTTTCCCAGGGGCCGGATGGCAAGCGTTACGCCACCGGGGGTGAGGTGCCCATCGACATCGGCACCATCCCGGGCGATCCGGCTGCCACCCTCGTCAAGATTCAGCAGGTGCGTGCCGCCGCCCTGGCACCGGCAGAACCCTCGTCACAGGATCTGAGCGTGGCCCGCGCAGCCTCTGCCAAGGAAGCCCAGGCCCGCAAGGAGCTGATGACCCTCAGGCAGGAAACCACAGGTCCGCTCGGTGCCTATATGGACAACCGAAATCAGGTGATTGCCAGGCACTATCAGCAAGCGGTTAGGCCGGCTTCCCCACATAGCCTGAGTCAGGACGTCTGATCCCGTCCCGTGCCAGCGCGGTACAGACAAGAAAAAGCCCCTTTCGGGGCTTTTTGCATTGTCGGGATCCTATTTCTTCAGCTTGGAGAGGGCGGCGGCGAAGGCGTTGCCCATGGCACCACCGGCAGGGGCGCCCTGTTTCGGCTCCTGTCTGGGTCTGGCGCTGCCTGTACCCGATGGGCGGGATTCCGCCGGCTTGCGGGCGGGTTGTCCCGCTTTCTCGTCGAGGCGCATGGTCAGGCTGATGCGCTTGCGCGGTGCATCCACCTCCAGCACCTTGACCCGCACAATGTCCCCCGCCTTGACCACCTCGCGGGGATCCTTGACGAAGCGGTCGGTCAGGAAGGAGATGTGCACCAGGCCGTCCTGATGGACGCCGATGTCGACGAAGGCGCCGAAGTTGGTGACGTTGGTGACCACCCCTTCCAGCACCATCTCGGGCACCAGGTCGCTGATTTTCTCCACCCCGTCCCTGAAGGTCGCGGTCTTGAACTCGGGGCGCGGGTCGCGGCCCGGCTTGTCCAGCTCGCCGATGATGTCGGTGACTGTGGGCACGCCGAACTGCTCGTCCGTGTAGTCGGCCGGTTTCAGGCTGCGCAGCAGGCTGCTGTTGCCGAGCAGGCTCTCCACTGTCTGTTCCAGCTTGGCGAGGATCCGCTCCACCACCGGATAGGACTCCGGGTGTACCGCCGAGCCGTCGAGGGGATTGCTGCCGCCGCGAATGCGCAGGAAGCCGGCGCACTGCTCGAACGCCTTGGGCCCGAGCCGGCTCACCTTCAGCAACTGCTGACGGCTCTTGAAGGCGCCGTGCTCATCCCGGTAGGCGACTATGTTCTGGGCCAGGGTCTGGGAGAGGCCGGAGACCCGGTTGAGCAGGGCGACCGAGGCGGTATTCACATCCACACCGACCGCGTTCACGCAATCCTCGACCACGGCATCCAGCCGGCGGGCCAGCTGGCTCTGGCCGACGTCGTGCTGATACTGGCCCACCCCGATGCTCTTGGGATCGATCTTGACCAGCTCGGCCAGGGGGTCTTGCAGGCGACGGGCGATGGAGACGGCGCCACGGATGGAGACGTCGAGATCCGGGAACTCCTGGGAGGCGAGCTCGGAGGCGGAGTAGACAGAGGCCCCCGCTTCGCTCACTACTATCTTCTGCGCCTTGGCGGCCGGGTAGCGCTCGAACAGATCGCTGACCAGCCGGTCGGTCTCCCGCGAAGCGGTGCCGTTGCCTATGCTGATGAGCTCGACTTTGTGCTTCTGGCACAACTCGCTCAGGGTCTTGAGGCTCTGATCAATCTGGCGTTTCGGTTCGAACGGATAGATGGTGGCGTGATCGACCAGCTTGCCGGTGGCATCCACCACGGCCACCTTGACCCCGGTGCGGATGCCCGGGTCCAGCCCCATGGTGCAGCGCATGCCGGCCGGGGCTGCCATCAGCAGATCCTTGAGGTTCATGGCGAATACCTTGATCGCCTCGTCTTCGGCACTCTCGCGCACCCGGCCGATAAGCTCTGTCTCCATCTGGAGCGACAGCTTGATCTTCCAGGTCCAGCTCACCACCCCCTGCAGCCATTTGTCGGCTGGGCGGTTCTGCAGATTGAGCCTGAGGTGGTGGGCGATGATCCCTTCGCAGGGACTGGCACTCTCATCGTCACCCGTGACCAGCGCCAGGTTGAGGATCCCCTCGTTGCGGCCGCGCAGCATGGCCAGCACCCGGTGGGAGGGGGCCTTGTGCAGGGGCTCGTCGTGCTCGAAGTAATCCTTGAACTTGGCCCCTTCCTGCTCCTTGCCCGCCACCACCCGGGCGCACAGGGTGGCGTTCTGCCACAGGTAGTCCCGCAGCTTCTCAAGGAGATCCGCCTGCTCGGCGAAGCGCTCCATCAGGATGTAGCGGGCACCGTCGAGGGCCGTCTTGCTGTCGGTGATCCCCTGCTCGGCATTGAGGAAGCGGGCCGCCGCTTGCTCCGGATCCTGCATGGGGTCGGTGAGCAGCAGGTTGGCCAGCGGCTCCAGCCCGGCTTCGATGGCCATCTGCCCCTTGGTGCGACGCTTGGGCTTGTAGGGGAGGTAGAGGTCTTCCAGCCGGGTCTTGCTGTCGGCACCGTTCAGCTCGCGGGCCAGCTCGGGAGTCAGCTTGCCCTGCTCCTCGATGGAGCGAATGATCACCTGGCGGCGATCTTCCAGTTCACGCAGATAGCCGAGGCGGCTCTCCAGGGTACGCAGCTGACTGTCGTCCAGACCGCCGGTCACCTCCTTGCGATAACGGGCGATAAAGGGAACGGTCGAGCCTTCATCCAGCAGGCGCACGGCGGCCTGCACCTGTTCCGGACGGGCATTCAGCTCACCGGCAATCTGTCTCTCAATTACATGGCTGTGCATCTGGGGTCTCTGTGGTCGGGTCTGTCCAACGGGCCGGCAGTGGCTGGGAATGGTCGCGGCGGGCTCGCCAGCTGACTCCCGGTGCGCCTCTGCGGCCGGTGTGCGCCTTGCGGCGCCGGGTGTGAGCACTATATGAGGTCGACGCTGGGGATGCCACCCCGGGCAAGGGAGTCAGTCTGGACTCGAGGGTACAGGCTGGCCTGCTCTCCCCGGCAGGATCACTTGGGGTAGCTGATGTCGTTGACATACCAGCAGGCGTCACCCACTGGCGTACGCACTATGGCCTCGTCGCCGACCTCTTTCTTGAGCAGGGCGCGGGCCATGGGGGAGTCGATGGAGATGTAATCCTTGCGACCGAAGATCTCGTCATAGCCGACGATGCGAAAGCGCTTGGTCTCTCCCTCTTCGCTCTCCACCTCGACCCAGGCGCCGAAGAACACCTTGCCCTCCTGGGAGGGGGAGTAATCGACTATGGTCAGCTCCTCCAGGCACTTGCGCAGGTAGCGGACCCGGCGGTCTATCTCCCGCAGCCGCTTCTTGTTGTACTGGTAGTCGGCGTTCTCGCTGCGATCCCCGAGGCTCGCCGCCCAGGCCACCTTCTTGGTGACCTCGGGTCTCTCCTCGCGCCACAGGGTGTCGTGTTCCTGCCGGAGCTGGTTGTAGCCTTCACGGGTGATGAGTTTGGTTTTCATGGGGTTATCAGTCCCTGCTGCCTGCGTGGCGGGTTGCGTCGTCTTGCTCGGGATCTTAGCCATTGGCGTCCGAGTGTCGAGCAGAAATGCATGGTGAGCGGCTCGTTCGGAACCGCACCATCCCCGGGATCCCCAGGCCAAGGGTAATAACCGGTAACATATTTATGCTTTGTGGTTGCCAGAGCGGGCCCTAGTATTGGGAAGAGACAGAGAGGAGAGGCGGCAATGAGTCAGCAATACAAGGTCCTGGTGGTCGACGACGACCTGAAACTACGCTCCCTGCTGGAGCGTTACCTCACCGAACAGGGATTTGTGGTGCGAGGCGTTGCCAACGGGGAACAGGCGGATCGTCTGCTGACCCGCGAGAACTTCAGCCTGATGGTGCTCGACCTGATGCTGCCGGGGGAGGACGGGCTCTCCATCTGCCGCCGTCTGCGGGAGGCGGGCAACCAGATCCCGGTGCTGATGCTCACCGCCAAGGGAGACGAAGTGGATCGCATCGTCGGGCTGGAGATGGGGGCGGATGACTATCTGCCCAAGCCCTTCAACCCCCGTGAGCTGCTGGCCCGGATCCGCGCCGTGCTGCGCCGTCATACCGTCGAGCTGCCCGGTGCACCGTCCACCGCCGAGAAGATGGTGAGCTTTGGCTCCTATCAACTCAACCTGGCGACCCGCGAGCTGAGCCGCGACGGGGATCCGGTCGCCCTCACCAGCGGCGAGTTTGCCGTCCTCAAGGTATTGGTGAGCCACCCCCGCGAGCCGCTCTCCCGGGACAAGCTGATGAACCTGGCCCGGGGGCGGGAGTACACAGCCACAGAGCGCAGCATAGATGTGCAGGTCTCCCGCCTGCGCCGCCTGCTGGAGCAGGACCCGGCCCAGCCCCGTTACCTGCAGACGGTGTGGGGCCTGGGCTATGTCTTCGTGCCGGACGGTGACGGGGAATGAAAAAAGTGGGCAGCATGTTCTCCCGCATGCTCTGGTTCCTGGCCGCCGTGCTGGTGGTTTATCAGGTCGTCTCCTACGCCACCTTCTACAACTATCTGCTGGCGCCCACCGTCAAGCAGATCAGTCACCTGCTGGCCAATCAGGTCAAGCTCATCTTCCCGGTCGACAGCAACCAGCTTGCCCTGAGCGAGGATGCCGAGGCGCTGGTCTATGTGACCACGGGCAGCGACATCTACACCCAGAGCGAGGCGGAGCAGCACGGACTCAAGGAGTCCAAGCCCTACCCCTATCTGGAGGAGAACATCAGTCGGGAGCTGAAGGGGGAAACCAGGGTCAGGGTCGAGATCCAGGATCACTACATCATCTGGATCCAGCCGCCCCAGGCCAGCCAGATGTGGGTACGCATCCCCCTGACCGAGATAGAGGATGACGACATAGAGCCTCTCATCATCTACATGAGCGTGCTGCTGGTGGTGACCCTGTTTGCCGCCTGGCGTTTCGCCCGTCAGCTGGTGCGGCCGCTGGAGGATCTGGAGGCGGGGGCCGTGGCGGTGGCGCGAGGCAACTTCCCCGATGCCCTGGGAGAGCACGGTTCGCGGGAGGTGCGCCGCCTGACCCGCACCTTCAACCACATGTCGCACTCCATCAAGGGCCTTATCGAAGAGCGCAACCTGATGATGGCCGGGGTCTCCCACGATCTGCGCACGCCCCTGACCCGCATCCGGCTGGCGACCGAGATGATGTCCTCCGGTGACGAGTATCTCAAGGAGAGCATCAATGCGGACATCGACGAGTCCAACGGCATCATAGATCAGTTCATCGACTACATACGCCCGAACGAGGGGCTGGATGCCCAGCCCATCGATCTGACCCAGCTCATCCACGATGCGCTGCTGATGCAGACCGATCAGGGGCTGGAGGTGGAGCTGCACCTGCCGGAGCAGGCGGTGCGGGTGGCATGCCATCCCATCAGCATACGCCGCATCCTCAACAACCTGTCGGGCAATGCGGTGCGCTACGGCGCGACCCGGTTGCAGGCGGAGCTGAAGGACGATGGTCACTGGGTCAGGTTGCGGCTCTCCGACAATGGCCCCGGGATAGCAGAGCAGGACTATTCCCGGGTGCTCAAGCCCTTTACCCAGGGCAATGTGGCGCGCACCGGCGGCGGCAGTGGCCTGGGACTGGCCATAGTCGCCAAGATAGTCTCCCAGCACCACGGCACCATCAGACTGGGCCGCTCCGAGCTGGGAGGCTTGCTGGTGGAGATCCGGCTACCCAAGCACCAGCCGCTGGAGTGGATGGATTGAACGAAGGGCGCATCTGTGGATGCGCCCTTCGGCATTGTCAGGCTTGTGGCTCGGCTGTCTTGCGGTAGCGCTTGCCGTATTTGAGTTGCTGGATCAGCAGGGCGGCGACGATCAGCGCCAGCCCTATGGGAGTGGCCGGGTGGATGCTCTCGTCGATCAACAGGTTGAGCAGTACCAGTGACGCAAACGGCGAGATGAAGATAAGGTTGCTGATGGGGGCGGTGTTGGTGGCGTGGCGCAGGGCCATCAGCCAGAGCACGAAGCCGAAGCCCATCTCGAACAGCCCCACATAGATGGCACCGAGCCAGCCCTGCCAGGCGGTCATGGCAAAGTCGGCGAGCAGCCAGGTCGCCACCACGATGAAAGGCAGGCTGATGAGGAAGCCGAGCAGCAGGCTGACAATGGGATCCCCCTGATTGCGGGTATTGAGGATCCAGTAGCCCGCCCAGATGAGGGTCGAGACCAGGGCCAGCGTCACGCCTAGCGGGCTGTCGAATTGCAGGCCGAACACATCCCCCCTGGTGGCGATCACCAGGGCGCCGAAGTAGCCCAGCACTATGGCCACGCCGTCACGGCGACGGAGCTTCTGGCCGAGGAAGGGGACGGCCAGCAAGCTCAAGGTGATGGCCCAGGTGTAGTTGAGGGTCTGGGCCTGCTGGGCCGGCAGCAGATCATAGGCCTTGAACAGCAGGAGATAGTAAAGGAAGGGATTCAGTACCCCCAGGGCCAGATAGTAGAAAGGGCGTGCCCTGAGATAGCTCAGCAGCAGGGGCAGCTTGCCCTGGATCGCCACGATGGACCCCAGGGTCAGGGTCGAGGTGATGGCGGCGACCAGCAGCAGCTGCACCGGCTCGAAGTAGGCGAGGGAGATCTTGAAGGCGGTGGCCACCGTCGACCAGAGGGCGACGGCGCAGAGTCCGTATTGATAGGCTTTCTTCTGATTCTTGAGCATCGGGGTCGTTCCGCTGACTGAGGCAAGGGGGCAGTCTATCAGCCTGTTTGCAACATTGTCGTTACCGCTTTTTGGCGGGCAGGGGAGCGATCGCCGGCGAGATCCATCCGCCACACAAAATTGCGCACAATCTGTCCGCCTTCTCTTGCGCGAATTGAAAAAATCCGTATAATCCCCTCCGCTTGCCCATGAGGCATGCCAGACGATATGTCTGCTTGCTGAGCTTCCCGTTTACGAGTCGCCAGCCATACAGTCCTCCCGATATGGGAGGAAACGTGAAAAATCGCACCTCTGGCGGGAGTATTCTCGGTCGGGCGGTGTTGATTTATGTTCTTTTATCTATTGGAGCTCTGTCAATGCAGAACCAAAGAATCCGTATCCGCCTGAAGGCTTTTGATCATCGCCTGATCGATCAATCCACTGCGGAAATCGTTGAAACTGCAAAGCGCACCGGCGCGCAGGTTCGCGGTCCTATTCCGCTGCCGACTCGCAAAGAGCGCTTCACCGTCCTGATCTCCCCGCACGTCAACAAAGATGCGCGTGATCAGTACGAGATCCGCACTCACAAGCGTCTGGTAGACATCGTTGAGCCGACTGACAAGACCGTAGACGCCCTGATGCGTCTGGATCTGGCAGCTGGTGTAGACGTCCAGATCAGCCTGGGTTAATTACGGAAAGAGGTTGATAACAATGACAATCGGTCTTGTAGGTCGCAAAGTGGGTATGACTCGCATCTTCACTGAAGATGGCGTTTCTATCCCGGTGACTGTTATCGAAGTTGAAGCTAACCGTGTAACTCAGGTCAAATCTGTAGAAACCGACGGCTACAACGCTATTCAGGTTACCACTGGCGCCAAAAAAGCCAGCCGTGTGACCAAGCCGGAAGCTGGCCACTTCGCCAAAGCTGGTGTAGAAGCCGGTCGCGGTCTGTGGGAATTCCGCCTGAACAACGGTGAAACTTTCACTGTTGGTAGCGAGCTGAAAGTAGATCTTCTCGCTGACGTTAAGCTGGTAGACGTTACCGGCACATCCAAGGGTAAAGGTTTTGCCGGTACTGTTAAGCGCTGGAACTTCCGCACCCAGGATATGACCCACGGTAACTCCCTGTCCCACCGTGTACCTGGCTCCATCGGTCAAAACCAGACCCCGGGCCGTGTATTCAAGGGCAAAAAGATGGCTGGTCACATGGGTGCTGAGCGTGTAACGACTCAGAACCTGGAACTGGTTCGTGTTGACGCTGAACGCAACCTGCTGCTCATCAAAGGCGCAGTACCGGGTGCAACCAACGGCAACGTGATCGTCAAACCTGCCGTCAAAGCGTAACGTCTGAGGAGATAGTAATGGAATTGGTAATGAAAGACGCCAAGAGCGCTCTTGAAGTTTCCGAGACTACCTTCGGGCGCGAATTCAACGAAGCTCTGGTTCACCAGGTCGTCGTTGCATATGCCGCTGGTGCCCGTCAGGGTACTCGTGCGCAGCTGACTCGCTCTGAAGTGTCTGGTGGCGGCAAAAAGCCGTGGCGTCAGAAGGGTACTGGTCGTGCCCGTGCTGGCTCCATCCGTTCGCCCATCTGGCGTTCCGGTGGTGTGACCTTTGCTGCTAAGCCGCAAGATCACAGCCAGAAAGTAAACAAGAAGATGTACCGCGGCGCTATCCGTAGCATCCTGTCCGAGCTGGTACGTCAAGAGCGCCTGATCGTTGTCGAGAAATTCGGCATCGAAGCGCCGAAGACCAAAGAACTGATCGCCAAGCTGAAAGAAATGGAACTGACTGACGTTCTGATCGTGACTGCTGAAGTCGATGAGAACCTGTTCCTGGCTGCTCGCAACCTGTACAAGGTCGACGTGCGTGATGTTGCCGGTATCGACCCGGTCAGCCTGATCGCTTTCGACAAGATTCTGATGACTGCTGACGCAGTTAAGCAAATCGAGGAGATGCTGGCATGATCCGCGAAGAACGTCTGTTGAAAGTTCTGAAGGCTCCGCACATCTCTGAAAAGAGCACCATGGTCGCAGAAAAGCAGAACACTATCGTGTTCAAAGTTGCTGTTGATGCCACCAAGGCGGAAGTCAAAGCTGCAGTTGCGAAACTGTTCGAGGTCGAAGTTGAGACCGTCCGTACCCTGAACATGAAGGGTAAGACCAAGCGCTCAGGTGCGCGTGTAGGCCGTCGTTCCGATTGGAAAAAGGCTTATGTGACCCTGAAAGCTGGTCAGGACATCGACTTCATGGGCGCAGCCGAGTAAGAGGAGTTCTCAAAAATGGCAATCGTTAAGTGCAAGCCTACTTCTCCGGGCCGCCGCCACGTCGTCAAGATCGTCAACCAAGAGCTGTACAAGGGCAAGCCCTTCGCCGCTCTGCTGGACAGCAAAAGCAAGTCCGGTGGTCGTAACAACAACGGCCGTATCACTACCCGTCATATCGGTGGTGGTCACAAGCAACACTACCGTATCGTCGACTTCAAACGCGACAAAGACGGCATTCCGGCCAAAGTAGAGCGTCTGGAATACGATCCTAACCGTACCGCAAACATCGCCCTGGTGCTGTATGCAGACGGTGAGCGTCGTTACATCCTGGCTCCGAAAGGCCTGAAAGCAGGTGATGCTATCGCTTCTGGTGCTGATGCTGCGATCAAGGTAGGTAACTCCCTGCCGATGCGTAACATCCCGGTTGGTTCTACCGTTCACGCCGTAGAAATGAAGCCTGGTAAAGGTGCTCAGCTGGCTCGTTCCGCTGGTACTTTCATCCAGATTCTGGCTCGTGAAGGTAACTATGTAACTCTGCGTCTGCGTTCCGGCGAAGTACGTAAAGTTCTGGCCGAGTGCCGCGCCACCATTGGTGAAGTGGGTAACTCCGAGCACATGCTGCGTCAACTGGGTAAAGCCGGTGCAAACCGCTGGCGTGGTATTCGTCCGACCGTTCGCGGTATGGCGATGAACCCGGTTGATCACCCGCACGGTGGTGGTGAGGGTCGTAACAAGGGCATGCAGCCTGTGTCCCCATGGGGCCAGAAGGCTAAGGGCTTCAAGACCCGTAAGAACAAGCGTACCGACAAGTACATCGTACGTCGTCGTAACAAGTAATTGTTAACATAGAGGAATCACCATGCCACGTTCTCTCAAGAAGGGTCCATTTATTGACCTGCACTTGCTGAAGAAGGTAGAGAAAGCGGTGGAAAGCGGGGATAAAAAGCCGGTTAAGACCTGGTCCCGTCGTTCAATGATCATCCCGAACATGATCGGTTTGACCATCGCTGTCCATAATGGTCGTCAGCACGTTCCGGTTTTCGTTACCGAAGAAATGATCGGTCACAAACTGGGTGAATTCGCACCGACTCGTACTTATCGCGGCCATGCTGCTGATAAGAAGGCTAAGAAGCGCTAAGGGATAAATGATGGAAGCTATCGCTAAACACCGTTATGCCCGTACTTCTGCCCAGAAAGCTCGTCTGGTAGCCGATCAAGTACGTGGTCTGTCCGTAGACAAGGCTCTGAACATCCTGACCTTCAGCCCGAAAAAGGCTGCGGTTCTGGTGAAGAAAGTGCTGGAATCTGCCATTGCAAACGCTGAGCACAACGAAGGCGCCGACATCGACGCCCTGCGTGTTGCCACCATCATGGTAGACGAAGGTCCCTCCATGAAGCGCATCCGCCCGCGTGCCAAAGGTCGCGCGGATCGTATCCTCAAGCGTACCGCTCACATCACTGTAGTGGTATCCGACGCTAAGGCTGGGAGATAAGCAATGGGTCAGAAAGTACATCCTAATGGCATTCGCCTGGGTATTACCAAGCCTTGGAATTCTACCTGGTTCGCGAACACCAAAGACTTCGCTGACAACCTGTACAGCGATTTCCAAGTACGCCAGTTCCTGACCAAGGAGCTGAAAAACGCTTCCTTGTCCAAGATCACCATCGAGCGTCCGGCCAAGAGCATCCGTGTGACCATTCACACCGCTCGTCCGGGTGTCGTGATCGGCAAGAAAGGCGAAGACGTTGAGAAACTGCGCAAAGCTGTAGCCGCTATTGCTGGCGTGCCTGCTCAGATCAACATTTCCGAAGTCCGCAAGCCGGAGCTGGATGGCAAACTCGTTGCCGACAGCATCACTTCTCAGCTGGAACGTCGCGTAATGTTCCGTCGCGCTATGAAGCGCGCCGTACAGAACGCCATGCGCCTGGGTGCCAAGGGCATCAAAGTAGAAGTGTCCGGTCGTCTGGGCGGCGCTGAAATCGCGCGTACCGAATGGTATCGTGAAGGTCGTGTGCCTTTGCACACCCTGCGTGCCGACATCGACTACGCAACTTCTGAAGCCCACACCACTTACGGTGTGATCGGCGTCAAAGTTTGGATCTTCAAGGGCGAAGTTCTGGGCGGTCTGGCTGCTGTTAACGCTGCCGCTGCTCAAGAGCAAGCTCCTGCAAAGCCCAAGCGTGACAACAAGCGCCGCGCTGCTAAGTAAGGAGATTCGGTAAATGTTGCAACCTAAGCGTACTAAATTCCGCAAGACCCATAAGGGTCGTAACCGCGGTCTGGCCAACTCTGGTAACGAAGTATCCTTCGGTACCTTTGGCCTGAAGGCGACATCTCGTGGTCAACTGACTGCTCGTCAAATCGAAGCAGCCCGTCGTGCCATGACCCGTCACGTAAAGCGTCAAGGTAAGATCTGGATCCGTGTGTTCCCGGACAAGCCCATCACCGAAAAGCCCCTCGAAGTTCGTATGGGTAAAGGTAAGGGTAACGTGGAATATTGGGTCTGCCCGATCCAGCCTGGCAAGGTTCTGTACGAGATGGATGGTGTACCTGAGGCTCTGGCGCGTGAAGCGTTTGCCCTGGCCGCAGCTAAGCTGTCCGTTCAGACCACTTTCGTAATTAAGACGGTGATGTGATGAAAGCCCAAGATCTGCGTCAAAAGAGCGTCGAAGAACTGAACCAGGAGCTGCTGGGTCTGCTGCGTGAGCAATTCAACATGCGCATGCAAGCTTCCACCGGCCAACTGGCTCAGACTCACACTCTGAAACAAGTGCGTCGTGACGTCGCACGTATCAAGACTGTACTGACTGAGAAGGCAGGTGCGTAATGACTGACAAGATCCGTACTCTGCAAGGTCGTGTAATCAGCGACAAGATGGACAAGTCCATCACCGTCGCTATCGAGCGCAAGGTAAAGCACCCGATCTACGGTAAGATCATCAAGCGCACTACCAAGCTGCACGTACATGACGAGAACAACGAGTGTAAAGCTGGCGACCTCGTGGAAATCCGCGAATGCCGCCCGCTGTCCAAGACCAAGTCCTGGACCCTGGTTGCTGTCGTAGAAAAGGCCTAATTCGGTACTTTCTAGCCCAAACGGCCCCCCATAGGGGCCGTTTGTTTTTTAGGCTACCTTTTCAAAAATACCTGTGTTATAGTTTCGCGCCTTTTGAAGGCAGCCAGATCCCATCAGGGATAAGAAGTAAACAAAGCGGAGCACTAAGATGATCCAGATGCAAAGTATGCTGGGTGTTGCCGACAACTCCGGCGCTCGCAGTGTAATGTGTATTAAGGTTCTGGGTGGTTCGCACCGCCGTTATGCCGGCATCGGCGACATCATCAAGGTTTCCATCAAGGAAGCTATTCCTCGCGGTAAAGTGAAGAAAGGTGATGTGTATAACGCGGTGGTCGTACGCACCCGTAAAGGCGTTCGTCGTCCGGACGGCTCTGTCATCCGTTTCGACAACAATGCGGCTGTGTTGCTTAACAACAACCAACAGCCAATCGGTACTCGTATTTTTGGCCCGGTGACCCGTGAACTCCGTAATGAGAAGTTCATGAAGATTGTGTCCCTGGCACCCGAAGTACTGTAAGGAGTCGAACGATGGCAGCTAAAATCCGTCGCGAAGACGAAGTAATTGTTCTTACCGGCAAAGACAAGGGCAAGCGTGGCAAAGTCACTCAAGTCCTGATTGCAAAAGGTAAGGTAATCGTGGAAGGCATCAACCAGGTGAAGAAACACCAGAAGCCGGTACCCGCACTGGGTCAGGCTGGCGGTATCGTCACCAAAGAAGCCCCCATCGATGTATCTAACATCGCGCTGTTCAACTCTGCCACTGGCAAGGCTGACCGCGTTGGTTTCCGGATTGAAGACGGCAAGAAAGTCCGTTTCTTCAAATCCACCGGCGAACTTGTGAAGTAATTGGAGTTTAACGATGGCGAAACTGCATGATTACTACAAATCCGATGTAGTAAATGAACTGTCCAAGCAGTTCGGTTACAAGACTATCATGCAAGTCCCTCGGATCGAGAAAATCACCCTGAACATGGGTGTTGGTGAAGCGATCTCTGACAAGAAGTTGCTGGAAAATGCTGCTGCCGATATGGCTGCCATTTCCGGTCAGAAACCGCTGATCACCAAAGCACGCAAATCTGTTGCGGGCTTCAAGATTCGTGAAGGCTACCCGATAGGTTGTAAAGTAACCCTGCGTGGCGAGCGTATGTGGGAGTTCCTGGAACGGCTGATTTGCATCTCCGTACCGCGTATCCGTGACTTCCGTGGTCTGAACGCCAAGGCGTTCGATGGCCGTGGTAACTACTCCATGGGCGTGCGTGAGCAAATCATCTTCCCGGAAATCGACTATGACAAGGTCGATCGCGTCCGTGGTCTGGATATCACCATCACCACTTCCGCGAATACCGACGAAGAAGGCCGTGCTCTGCTGGCTGCCTTTAACTTCCCATTCCGCAAGTAAGGTTAGGGTTATGGCTAAAACATCCATGAAAGCACGTGAAGCAAAGCGTGCGAAGCTGGCAGCCAAGTTCGCGACCAAGCGTACCGAGCTGAAAGCTATCATCGTTGATATGAACGCTTCTGAAGAAGCGCGTTGGGATGCTGTCTTGCAACTGCAACAGCTGCCCCGTGATTCCAGTCCGTCCCGCCAGCGTAACCGTTGCAACATCACTGGTCGTCCGCACGGTTTCCTGCGGAAGTTTGGCCTCTCTCGCATCAAGGTGCGTGAGCATGCCATGAAGGGCGAAATTCCGGGCCTCAAAAAGGCCTCTTGGTAAGAATCTCGGGAGTTAGACTATGAGCATGCAAGATCCGATCGCGGATATGCTGACCCGCATCCGTAACGGTCAGGCGGCGAGCAAAGTTGCGGTTTCCATGCCTTCTTCCAAGCTGAAAGTGGCTATCGCCAAAGTGCTGAAGGAAGAAGGTTACATCGCTGGCTACAACGTAGCTGGTGACGTGAAGCCGGAACTGGAAATTGAATTGAAATATTTCCAGGGCAAGCCGGTTGTAGAACTGATCCAACGCGTGAGCCGTCCCGGCCTGCGTATTTACAAGCGCACTACTGATCTGCCGAAAGTCATGGGCGGTCTCGGTGTTGCTATCGTGTCCACGTCTAAAGGTGTGATGACCGACCGTGCTGCCCGCAAGGCAAGCATGGGTGGTGAGATCATCTGCTACGTCGCTTAATAGGAGGTCGGAAATGTCTCGCGTTGCTAAGGCACCCGTCACTATTCCTGCTGGCGTAGAGGTGACTCTGAACGGTCAGGAACTGTCCATCAAAGGTGGTAAAGGTTCTCTGGTTCGTTCCATCCACGCCGGTGTAGAAGTGACCAAAGAAGACAATGTACTGAAGTTCGCCCCGCGCGACGGCATCGCTGGTGCTGACGCTCAGGCCGGTACTGCCCGTGCATTGGCTAACAACATGGTAATCGGTGTTACCCAAGGCTTCGAGCGCAAGCTGCAGCTGGTTGGTGTAGGCTACAAAGCCTCCATCAAGGGCAATGCTGTCGCGCTGGCTCTGGGCTTCTCTCACCCGGTTGAGCATGCGCTGCCGGCTGGTGTCACCGCTGAATGTCCGTCCGCCACAGAGATCATTCTGCGTGGTGTGGACAAGCAGCTGGTTGGCCAAGTCGCCGCCGATATCCGTGCTTACCGCGCTCCGGAGCCCTACAAGGGCAAGGGTGTACGCTATGCCAACGAGCAAGTGCGTACTAAAGAAGCTAAGAAGAAGTAAGGTAACACTATGGACAAGAAAGCAGCTCGTCTCCGTCGTGCTACTCGTGCTCGGAAAAAGATGCAGGAACTGGGAGCTACCCGTCTGGTTGTTCACCGTACCCCGCGTCATATCTATGCGCAGGTTATCGCAGCCAACGGTTCCGAAGTTCTGGCCTCTGCTTCTACAGTAGAGAAAGCCATCAGTGAAGCTATTAAATACACCGGTAACGCAGATGCTGCTACCGCTGTAGGTAAAGCAATCGCTGAGCGTGCTATTGCCAAAGGCGTTCAGAACGTATCTTTCGATCGTTCCGGTTTCAAGTATCACGGTCGTGTAGCCGCTCTGGCTGCCGCTGCTCGTGACGCTGGTCTTCAGTTCTAAGCTAGGAGTCGAAGATGGCTAAAGTCGAATCTCAAGCCGGCGAACTGCAAGAAAAGCTGATTGCAGTAAACCGTGTTTCGAAAACTGTTAAAGGTGGTCGTATCATGTCCTTCACCGCGTTGACCGTGGTGGGTGATGGTAACGGCCGTGTAGGTTACGGTTACGGTAAGGCCCGTGAAGTTCCGGCTGCCATTCAAAAGGCAATGGAACAGGCTAAGCGTAACCTGAACAAGGTTGAGCTGAACAATGGCACTCTGCACCACCCGGTGCGCGGTGTTCACTCCGGTTCCACCGTGTTCATGAAGCCGGCCTCACAAGGTACTGGTATCATTGCAGGCGGCGCCATGCGTGCTGTGCTGGAAGTTGCCGGTATCCACAACGTGCTGGCCAAGACCTACGGTTCCACCAACCCAATCAACGTTGTTCGCGCAACTGTAGACGCTCTGGTTCACGGTCAATCACCGGAACAGATCGCTGCCAAGCGTGGTCTGCGCGTTGAAGAAATTCTGGGGTAATGCGACATGGCTAACACTGTAAAAGTAACTCAAACTCGCAGCTCTATCGGCCGTCTGCCAAAGCACAAGGCGACTCTGCGTGGTCTGGGTCTGCGTCGCATTGGTCACACCGTTGAGCTGGAAGATACTCCCTGCGTACGCGGCATGATCAACCAGGTTTATTACATGGTTAAGGTGGAGGGCTAAGCATGCGTCTGAATACTCTGTCTCCGGCCGCTGGTTCCAAGCGTGTTAAGCACCGTCCGGGCCGTGGTATCGGTTCTGGTCTGGGCAAGACCGGTGGTCGTGGTGTGAAAGGTCAAACTTCTCGTTCCGGTGGCGGTAAAGTCCGCAACGGTTTCGAGGGTGGCCAGATGCCTTTGAAAATCCGTCTGCCGAAGTTCGGTTTCTTCTCTCGCAAATCTTTGGTTTCTGCCGAAGTGCGCCTGAACGAAATCGCCCTGGTAGAAGGTGATGTGGTCGATCTGAGCACTCTGAAGCAAGCCGGTGTTGTTACCAAGAACATCGTTTTCGCTAAAGTTGTTCTGTCTGGCAACATTGACCGTGCTGTGACCGTTCGTGGTCTGTCCGTCACCAAAGGTGCACGTGCAGCCATCGAGGCCGCTGGCGGTAAAATCGAGGAATAATCAGTACAATGGCTAAGAAACCAGGATTGGATGTTAAAGCACAAGGTGGTCTGAGTGAACTGAAGAGCCGTCTGCTCTTCGTTCTCGGGGCAATTATCGTGTTCCGCGCAGGCTCTTATGTGCCGATTCCTGGTATTGACGCCGCCGTACTGGCCGAGTTGTTCCAACAACAGAAGGGCACCATCATTGAGATGTTCAACATGTTCAGTGGTGGTGCACTCTCGCGTGCTTCTATTCTTGCGCTGGGGATCATGCCGTACATTTCGGCGTCGATCATTATCCAGCTGCTGACTGTGGTTCATCCTGCTCTTGCTGAACTCAAGAAAGAGGGTGAATCCGGCCGTCGCAAGATTAGCCAATATACCCGTTGGGGCACGCTGGTTTTGGGAACGTTCCAGGCCATTGGTATTGCAACCGGTCTGCCGAATATGATGCAAGGACTCGTGACTCATCCGGGTTTGGGCTTCTATTTCACAGCCGTTGTGAGTCTGGTCACCGGTACCATGTTCTTGATGTGGTTGGGTGAACAGATTACCGAGCGTGGGATTGGTAATGGTATCTCGCTGATTATTTTCACAGGTATCGTTGCTGGTCTGCCTCATGCCATTGGCGCTACGGCCGAACAGGCACGTCAAGGGGAATTGCACATCCTGCTGTTGTTGTTGCTGGGCTTGATTGTTTTCGCAGTGACTTACTTTGTGGTGTTCGTGGAGCGTGGTCAGCGTCGTATCGTCGTTAACTATGCCAAGCGTCAACAAGGCCGCCAGGTATTCGCAGCGCAAAGCACACACCTGCCGTTGAAAGTGAATATGGCTGGTGTGATTCCTGCGATTTTCGCATCCAGCATCATCCTCTTCCCAGGGACCATTACCTCTTGGTTTGGTCAGGGCGAGGGCAAGGTGGCTGATGTCCTGCAACAGGTCTCTATGGTCCTGCAGCCGGGTCAACCCTTGTATGAGATGCTCTATGCAGCAGCCATTATCTTCTTCTGCTTCTTCTATACCGCGCTGGTGTTCAACCCCCGCGAGACAGCAGATAATCTGAAGAAGAGTGGAGCCTTTATCCCGGGGATCCGCCCGGGCGAGCAGACAGCACGTTACATCGATAAGGTTATGACTCGCCTGACATTGGCAGGTGCGCTCTATATAACCTTTATCTGTCTGGTACCCCAGTTCTTGATGACTGCCTGGAACGTACAGTTCTACTTCGGTGGCACTTCGCTGCTGATTATCGTGGTAGTTATCATGGACTTCATGGCTCAGGTTCAGACCCATATGATGTCTCATCAATATGGCGACGTCCTGAGGAAGGCCAACCTGAAGGGCTACGGCCGCTAAAGGTCGGCGTAGTTACGGAGTTAAGCAATGAAAGTTCGTGCTTCCGTTAAGGCAATCTGCCGTAACTGCAAAATCATCAAGCGTCACGGTGTGGTGCGTGTGATTTGCAGCGAGCCAAAGCATAAACAACGCCAAGGCTAATTTTTTACGGTTAGTACTTGCAACAAATAGTTGTGCTGGCTAATATAGCCAGCCAACTTTTGTTGTGTATTGGTTGACCGCCACGTATCCGCTCACGGGCTTTGTGGTGGTCGTTATCTACTATATGTAGGAGTGAATAGTGGCCCGTATCGCTGGCATTAACATTCCTGACCATAAGCATGCAGTCATTGCGTTGACTGCGATTTATGGCGTCGGTCGTACCCGCTCCAAGGCCATCTGTGCCGCAGCCGGTATCGCTGAGAATGTGAAAATTAAAGACCTGGACGAAGCTCAGATCGAGAGTCTGCGTGAACAAGTAGGTAAATTCACCGTTGAAGGTGACCTGCGTCGTCAGATTTCCATGAACATCAAGCGATTGATGGATCTGGGTTGCTACCGTGGTTTGCGTCACCGTCGTAGCCTGCCTGTTCGTGGTCAACGTACCAAGACCAACGCTCGTACCCGTAAGGGTCCGCGCAAGGCTATCAAGAAGTAACGGGAAGGTAGAAAATGGCTAAAACTCCGACTCGTGCTCGCAAGCGCGTTAAAAAGCAAGTGAGCGACGGTATTGCGCACGTTCATGCATCTTTCAACAACACAATCGTGACCATTACTGACCGTCAGGGCAATGCTCTGTCTTGGGCCACCTCCGGTGGTTCCGGTTTCCGTGGTTCCCGTAAGTCCACTCCGTTTGCTGCCCAGGTAGCTGCTGAGCGCGCTGGTGAGATCGCCAAAGAATACGGCGTGAAGAACCTGGAAGTCATGGTCAAAGGTCCGGGTCCCGGTCGTGAGTCTTCCATCCGCGCTCTGAACGCGGCTGGTTTCCGCATCACTAATATTACTGATGTGACTCCGATCCCGCACAACGGTTGTCGTCCTCCCAAGAAGCGCCGCGTATAACGCTGTAGCTACTTGGTCTAGGATTGTTGGAGAAAGAAGATGGCAAGATATATCGGTCCTAAGCTTAAGCTTAGCCGTCGTGAGGGCACCGACCTCTTCCTGAAGTCTGGTGTTCGTGCGATTGATTCTAAGTGCAAGATTGACACCGTTCCTGGTCAACACGGTGCGCGTAAAGCGCGTCTGTCTGACTATGGTGTGCAACTGCGCGAGAAACAAAAAGTACGTCGTATCTACGGCGTATTGGAAAAACAGTTCCGCAACTACTACCGCGACGCTGCCCGTCAAAAGGGTAACACCGGTGAAAACCTGTTGCAGCTGCTGGAAGGTCGTCTGGACAACGTCGTCTACCGCATGGGCTTCGGCGCCACTCGTGCTGAGTCTCGTCAGCTGGTGAGCCACAAAGCCATCATGGTAAACGGCCGCGTTGTGAATGTTCCTTCTTTCCAGGTATCCCCTGAGGACGTGATCTGCGTTCGCGAGAAGGCTAAGAAGCAAGCGCGTATCAAAGCTTCCCTGGAAGTTGCTGGTCAGCGCGAGAAGCCGACTTGGGTAGAGGTTGACGCTGCTAAGATGGAAGGTGCTTTCAAGCGCCTGCCAGAGCGTTCCGACCTGTCTGCCGACATTAACGAACAGCTGATCGTCGAGCTTTACTCCAAGTAAAGCTAGCTTCTAAAGAGAGGACACAATGCTGGGTTCTGTAACAGATTTTCTTAAACCGCGGCTAGTTGACATCGAGCAAGTTAGCCCGACTCACGCGAAAGTGACTCTCGAGCCGCTTGAGCGTGGCTTTGGTCACACGCTGGGTAATGCCCTGCGTCGTATTTTGCTGTCATCTATGCCCGGTTGTGCAGTTACTGAAGTCGAGATCGACGGAGTACTGCACGAGTACAGCAGCAAAGAAGGTGTACAGGAAGACATTCTTGAAATCCTGCTCAACCTGAAAGGTATCGCTGTGAAGCTGGAAGGCAAGGACGAGGTAACTCTGTCCCTGACCAAGTCTGGAACAGGCCCCGTTACCGCTGGTGATATCACTCACGGTGATGAAGTCGAGATCGTAAACCCGGAGCACGTAATCTGCCACCTGACAGGGGCCAATGCTGAGATCAGCATGCGTCTGAAAGTTCAGCGCGGTCGTGGTTATGTGCCTGCTTCTGCCCGTGTTCACAACGATGATGAAGAGCGTCCTATTGGTCGCCTGCTGCTGGACTCCGCGTTCAGCCCCATCGTTCGCATCGCCTACAATGTTGAGGCGGCACGTGTGGAACAGCGCACCGACTTGGACAAGCTGGTTATCGACATGGAGACCAATGGTACTCTGGATCCGGAAGAGGCCATTCGCCGTTCTGCCACTATTTTGGCCGAACAGCTGGAAGCCTTCGTGGATCTGCGCGATGTCAGCGTGCCCGAGAAGAAAGAAGAGAAACCCGAGTTTGATCCGATTCTGCTGCGTCCTGTCGATGATTTGGAGCTGACAGTTCGTTCAGCGAACTGTCTGAAGGCAGAAGCTATCCACTATATTGGTGATCTGGTACAGCGTACCGAAGTTGAGTTGCTTAAAACTCCTAACCTCGGTAAGAAGTCCCTGACTGAGATCAAGGACGTGTTGGCCTCCCGTGGTCTGTCTCTTGGCATGCGCCTTGAGAACTGGCCGCCCGCCAGCATCGCTGACGAGTAATCCAGATTACGGGTTTCACAGATTTAGTTAGAAGGATAAGGTCATGCGCCATCGTTTGAGTGGTCGTCAACTGAACCGGAACAGCAGCCATCGTCAGGCTATGTTCCGCAACATGGCCAGCTCCCTGGTTCGTCATGAGATCATCAAGACGACTCTGCCTAAGGCAAAAGAGCTGCGTCGTGTAGTTGAACCGCTGATCACCCTTGCCAAGACTGATAGCGTTGCTAATCGTCGCCTGGCATTTGCCCGTACTCGCGATAACGCGATCGTGGCTAAGCTGTTCAATGAACTGGGCCCGCGCTACCTGGAGCGCGCCGGCGGTTATACTCGCATTCTGAAATGCGGTTTCCGTGCAGGCGACAACGCCCCTATGGCTTACATTGAGCTGGTAGACCGCCCGGCCGCTGCTGAAGCAGCTGCTGAGTGATAAAGAAAAAGCCGGGCTTGTCCCGGCTTTTCTTTTTAATAGATTCTGATACTGCCTCAACTGCCTCAACTGCCTCAACTGTACTGTGGCTATTAACCTAGCCCTTCGTCTACTTCTTCCTTATATAGGTATTCCTCTTCTTTGCGGCGAGCTTTCATTTACCTGGTGCAGGGGTGCAAGTACCAACAAGATGCAGAGACCATACAAGGAACGCAGCCAACTTGCTCCTAACTTAGGTTCATTCTGTGGATAAGTTTGTATAAAAGCTGTGCTTGGTTATGAATAACTAAAAAATTGCCATTTTCTGCAATTTTATTGCTTTGAGGGGCTTGCCAGAAAGTTTCAGCTCCCTATAATGCGCCTCCATCGACAGGGCAAGCGGCAACGCGGAAAGCCAAGTCGATAGCCTCGAAAAGCCTTTGAAAATAAGGCTTGACTCGAGAAAGCGGTTGAGTAAAATTCCACTCCCGCAGCAACAGACTGTTGCGTCGCTCTTTAACAATTTGAATCAAGCAATCTGTGTGGGCACTCACAGCATCGAA